>CAZIFK010000089.1:0-9785 GCA_964538995.1 uncultured bacterium | reverse complement strand
TTTCATGATCCTTCGGTGTCAAGTCACCGATACGGGTATCATTGACGGTAAGGTCGTCTCCGTAACCGGAAATTTTAGTGGATTTCATATTAATTCTTTGCTTGGATTAAAGTTGAATAATCTGTTTAAATAATGGCTGGCAAAATTACATTTATTGGAATGTGTTTTCCTATACGGGAAAACTGCTTATATCCATCTGATAGAAATAGTTATAAATAGTATTAGAATTATTTTTCTTTTCTTACGTTAAGAAAAGAACAGTCTTTAACATTTATTTTAATTACCGAACGTTTTTTTGAAGACACCATTAGGGTATAACACTATTTTTGTTAATGAATATATTGGACAGATATTGATGAAAGTCCCTCTGGAAATCCAAGATTGGTCAAGACGGATCAAATGCGTATATTGATAAACAACTAATACGAGATTTAATCACATGAAAAGAATGAATAAATTATTCCCTTCCGCATTTTTAATTATCTTATTTCTTCTATCGGGTTGTTATAATGTTGCTGACAAACCGGAAAGCGATTTCTCCTCTACCCTGGTGGTCTGGGATAAGACGGGCAATGACTTCCATAAGCTGCTATTCCATACAGTGAGTATTACGAATACGACTATAACCGGATTTTCCTTGAATACCATTCAAATGGAATCATTCGAAATTTCAGAAGAAAACCGGCTGCAATTTGAACAAATGAAAAAGAAACTGGGGATTAATGTATCGGAAGTGAAATGTATTCGCTGTCATCTCCGTGTGGGTAAATTATTAGAAGACTAGCCTAGAAAACCAACCATTCATTCGGTGAATGCCGGTTGGTAGGTACATTTATTGGAATGTGTTTTCCTATACGGGAAAGTAGATTTTCTCTGTTTTTTTGATGTTAAGTTAGCTTCTGAAAACTTATGGTGTTTTCGATTTAGTTTTGAGGCGAAAACCCATATTCCTTGAGTTCATCTTCTGTTAGAAAAACTACATTGACATCAAGAGTTATAGCTGTTAAAGGAGCATCCAGGGAATCGGTCTCCACCGAGGCAATAGCATCCAAAACTTCCAGTCCTTTAAACACCTGTCCAAAAATCGTATAATTTCCATCTAATCGAGGAATACCATTCTTGTCATGAACTATATAAAACTGGCAACCGGCAGATAATTTATCCGGGTTGTTATCCCGGCCTGCTCCTACCGCCCCATAAACATGCTTTAGGTTATCATTGAATTCTGGCTCCAGCAAATAGGGAGAATCACTAAATCCTTCAGGTGTGTCGGGACACCCCCCTTGTATCACGAAATTCTCTATGACCCTATTAAACGTTAAAGAATCCCAATAATTAGCATTTGCCAACTTAATAAAACTTGCCTTATGCACCGGAGTTTCATCAAATAACCAAAATAGCATTTCTCCTTTTGTAGTTGTTATTTGTCCTACTTGATATTTTTTTACTCCATTTTTTGAAGTTAAGTATGAAATAGACACAAAAAGCGCAAGCAACAATAAAAGTTTATTCATCTTTCAAATTTTTCCAGCATAACCAAGTGAATTTAATACTGGGTCCGAAAAATGCATAATCACTTTAATTTTTGAAAAATATTTGAGTTCAATACTACAACGGGTTAAAACCCATGATATGTTGTTTTAAGCGTAAAATATTGCATCATAACTTGTTTTTCTTAATTAATTATAGTTATAGTCCATATATGTTGGTCACGAAAAATATTAATTTATGGAGGGAAATATTCTATGATGACTTTCAGATTCCCGATTTCATTCCGTTTAACATTTTTCTTAATCATCTTTCTAGTCGGCTGCTCAATGCCAGCTAATAAGACATTGTCCAATGATGATCCTGGCGCGGTGACAACGATTTCAACAGACAGCAATCCCTTTTTTAAGGAGAGCAAACATTACTTAAAATATCCGCAGTTTGATCAAATCAAGGATGACCATTATGCACCTGCTTTTGAACAGGGTATGACCGAACACCTGGCGGAGATTGAAACGATTGCAAATCAAACGGAAGCTCCTACAGTGGAGAATACCATTGCTGCCATGGAAGGCTCGGGGCAGTTGCTTAATCGTGTTTCTGCTGTATTTTTCAATCTAATCTCGGCGAATACCAATGATACAATGGAAAAGATTCGCAGTGAAATGGCACCCAAACTTGCTGCACACAATGACCAGATTTTCTTGAATGCCAAATTGTTCGAGCGTATCAAGACACTTTACATTCAACTCAATGACTTAGACATTGATCCTGAATCCCTCCGGTTGATCGAAAAATATTATACTGATTTTATCCGTGCAGGCGCCAATTTATCCGAAGAAGAAAAGGAAAGATTAAAAGCAATAAACAGTGAATTGGCCGTTCTCCAAACTACCTTCAGTCAAAATGTTTTAAAAGAGGTCAATGCGCTGGCTATCGTGGTGGATACACGCGAAGAATTGGCCGGTTTATCCGATGCCGCCATCGAAGCTACCGCTGAAGAAGCTAAAGAGCGGGGCTTTGAAGGTAAGTTTGTCATTACACTTAAAAATACAAGTGGACAGCCACCCCTCTCCTACTTGGAAAACCGTGGATTGAGAGAACGTATCCATAAAGTTTCTCTTTCCCGCGGCAGCCGAAGTGGAGAATTTGACAATCGTGAAATCCTGTCCAAGGTGATCAGACTGCGCGCTGAACGGGCCCAATTATTGGGATATGCCAACCATGCGGCCTATCGTCTCGAGAATCAGACAGCCCGCACAGTCGAAGCTGTAAATAAACGATTGGCAGACTTCGCTCCTGCCGCTGTAGCCAATGCAAAACGTGAAGCGGCAGACCTTCAAAAAATGATCGAAACAGAGGGAAATGATTTCACCCTTGCTTCATGGGACTGGGATTTCTATACGGAAAAAGTCCGGATGGACCGCTACGATTTTGACTCATCTCAACTGCTCCCCTATTTTGAATTGAGTAACGTATTGGAAAACGGCGTATTCTATGCTGCGACTCAGTTGTATGGAATTACGTTTAAGGAGCGTTTTGATCTCCCTGTGTACCAACCGGAAGTGCGTGTGTTCGAAGTCTTTAATGAAGACGGCACAACGTTAGCTTTGTTCTTGGCTGACTTTTATGCCCGTTCCTCAAAAAGCGGCGGCGCATGGATGAGCGCTTATGTTTCTCAATCAAAACTGTTGGGTAATAAACCGGTTATTGGCAATCATCAAAATGTAACCAAGCCACCTGAAGGCGAACCCACTCTCCTCACATTCAATGAAGTAATAACAATGTTCCATGAATTCGGTCATGCCCTTCATGGGATGTTTTCCAATGTGAATTATCCATACTTTGCCGGTACATCAGTGCCAGGGGACTTTGTGGAATTTCCTTCACAGGTGAATGAAATGTGGGCCATCTGGCCGGAAGTGTTGAAAAACTATGCCGTTCATCATGAAACCGGTGAGCCTATGCCGCAGGAATTATTAGATAAAGTCTTGGCTACACAAAAGTTTAACCAGGGGTATGCTATCACAGAATACTTGGCCGCTTGTCTCATCGATCAATCGCTGCATCAGCTAACACCGGAACAGGTACCGGATGGCGATGATTTAATGTCTTTTGAAGCCGACGCACTTAAAACAGCAGGTGTGGCGTTGGCGGCTGTACCCCCCCGGTATCGCAGTACATATTTTTCCCATATTATCGGTGGGTATTCTGCAGGGTATTATTTCTATATTTGGAGTGAGGTTCTGGATGCAGACACGGTGGAATGGTTTAAGGAAAATGGCGGACTGAAACGTGAAAATGGGGATCGTTTTCGTAATACAATTCTCTCTCGCGGCGGCAGTGAAGATGCCATGACTATTTTTAAGGCCTTTCGAGGTGCAGAACCGAACATCCAACCCTTGTTAGTGCGACTGGGATTTAATTAATCTAACATTTTGGAATCCGGTGATTTGGTACATTCTTCGCGCCCATACATACACCGGAAATTTTAGTGGATAACATATAATTTCACACCTGGATTAAAGTTAGATTTTTTCATTAAAATAATGGCTGGCGAAATTACATTTATTGGAATGTGTTTTCCTATACGGGAAAGTGGATTTTCTTTGATTTCTGGATGTAAAGTTTACTTCTGAAAACGTAAGGAGTTTTCAACTATCAGATCTGTTAATTGGTCCCAGATATTTTTGAAACTTAGTCTTTGCCTCATTTAGTGTAATCTGACTTTGAAAATTAATTAATGCAGCTCTTTCCATATCATCTATTACCCCATATAGGAAGTTTAAATCTGATAATTGTTTTTCATTCTTCTTTATTAATGTTTCCAATTTTTTTGAAACCTTTATGTAATTATCATAGCTTTCAGAAGAAATATTCTTTAAGGTATTAATAACCGCAAGTTTTAGAGTACTATATTCATCCTGCTTGATCTGGTCATCGTATTCATAGGAAAATTTTAAAAGTTTGATAAGTAATGGAAGTGCTTTAATAGTCTTAATACGTTGTAGGTTAGACTTATTATGAAAATTTTCATTGAATGTTTTTGTTTTCATAATATGATAAATATAAAAATGAATAGCTTTTAATTCCTGTTCGTCAAGTAACAATTTTGCTGATTCTAAAGCCAACATTTCATTTTCTGAGGAAAGATTTTTCAATAATTTCTTTTTAACTGTGTCATTGCTATTAGCTAGTAAGATTTTTGAGGACTCAAGAAATAGTTTTAGTGTATCACACTCTAATATTTTTTCTAATAGTGATGTGGTGTTCCTAAAACATGCTAATGTTTTTAATGCAAATAATCTATTATCAATATCAATTGTTTCATCTATTGCTATTGCGTACATGATTTGACGAGTTTCTTCTAGATTGTGTCTTTTACAAAAATCAATGTGGTTTTTTAAGACAGGTTCTATTGTTATGCCATTCTTCAAGTTCTCTAATATTCGTTGTGTAATTTTATCAAGGGAGAGCAGTTTTTCAAGATACTCTATACCAACATAACTGTGACCCTCAACCCAATCAAATGATAATAAATCAAGTAGTACATTCTCTGAATATTTTACCTCAAACTTTCTTAAATAGAACCATAATAAAATTAAAAGCCTATCTGATGAAACACCAATTTTTGATTTAACAGTAAGTGCACACTTATAATCAACATTTTCAATATATTTCAAACAAATATTTTTTATCGTATTTATCTGCTTTTCTGTTAATACTAAATTTTGAGTATTTAACATGAAACCATATATTTTCTCAATAATAAACCGTTCAATATTGCCTTGAACAATTTTTTCCTGTAGATCATCAAAAGTTATCTTTTTAGAACCTTTCATCATCTGTCGAATATCTAAAAGTAAATGTTTATTATAAACTCTTTTAATATTTGATCTTTTCCAAGTAATCTCTCTCAAATCTTCTTTAGTTAATTCCTTCCTTGATTCTTGAATAAACACATTTTTTATCCCACTTAGATATTTTTTCTTGCTAAATATGATGTTCAAATAATCCTTTAATTCCTTTTCCTCTTGTTTATTAAAATAATCAACGGGAATTGGCAGAAATTTTCCAGTCTGTTTATTAATTATTGATAGATTTAAGTTGTATTCCTCTTCATCGACTATAGAATGGGAGTTTATAAACAGCTGCATTTCGCTATCAGAGATCTTGCCCTCTTCATATTCTTGGATAATGTATTTAATACATTTTTCATCTGCAATAAAACCAAGGTAATTGTAATTATTTTCTATACCAAATTCATAAAATTCTTTGAAAATTTTAACTGTTGTACCAGTGTTTTTAAAAAAGTTTCTCAAAGGAATTAATGTATGAAGCTGGTGGTTTTTATAAGCAATGATTAATAGTTTTTTAATATCGTCGTAAAGTGAAGGTTCAGTTTCATAAGCTCTTGATAAATTTCCAATAGTAGATTTTAGTATGCTTTCAACTAAATGATGTCTGAATCGTTGAGGATTGGTATTAAAATACTCAAGGATTTTTTTAATACCTTCTGCAGAACTGATTTTTTTTAATCCACTTTCTATATACATACCAATATCAACAAGATTTGATTTTACTGCTAAAGAGACCCCCTCTAGAAGTACATCGACATAATTATCATTCAAATTACTTTCTGCAATTACATAATAATAACCAGACCGCACATCATCATTATCAATTTCGTTTAGTTCCTTCAGGCTATCAATTGTATTTTTATCATTCAGCTTTCTCCAGGCAAGGGCATAAAGGGCCATATCACGAACATTAGGATTTTCCTTTTCATCCAAAGCTATTTTAATTAATGTCTGTTTTAATTCATTATTATTATTCCCTTCCATTTTTCCGAGAATCTCAATTGCATTATAGCGCTGTATAAAGTGCTCTCCATTAGTTGCATAATGGATTAAATAACTATATATATTATCGCTTAAATCAATAAAGTTAGCTAATGCATCAATATCAATCTTCCCTCTGTCGAACCAGATTTTTTTTTCTGCATATATCTCAAAGATATTCTTAAATATTTTTTCTCTTTTATCCTCGTCCAAACTACTTTTTTCGAACTTAATAACTAGCTCAGGTTGATTCTTTAAAAGATAATCAAATAGATCCTTTCTATATCTTATTTGACATAAGAATGCAACTGTATTAACCCACGAGGGATTAATTTTTTTAATTTTTCTCTGGCTTATTAACCTATTTATTCTTTCAATAATATTTCCAATATTAAAATTAAATATTTTTAGATCATGAAACTTAGATACTATAGGAAGAGTATTCGAGATAATTGATTTTTCCACTAGAGTTGATCTATAAGAAATAAATTCTAATATTGTACTTAAGTTTTTATTTGATAGTACATCTGCTGCTAAATATTCTTGAAAATTATTATGTTGGAACTGATAGACATCACCATCTTTATAGAAGGATTTTTTTATCAGCGTAAGTATCCCTAATACTTCTCGTTTTTGAGGATTTTCAAAAAGTGAATTAAACTCATCAATTGATAAGAAATTTCTTTGTAAAGTTTCCATTATAACCGACAAGTAACGTAGGTCTTTTTCGATATCACGACTTGTATAAGTTTGTTTTAAATCGAATTTATTTAGTTTTTCCTCGTCTTTTTGAAGAGAAATAGAAATAATCCGAGAATAAATACTACTTCGATTTGCTGGGATTTTTTTATCAGCTTTATATATTTGAATCAAATTGTTCAGAAAAAATGGAATTTTAACAAGTTCATAGAGAGAATACTTATAGACTTCGCTTAGAAAATTTTTATTACCATCATTAAGATACTTAACAGCATACTTTTTTATATCATCATCATTTAATGACGCTAATATATAGATATCATATTCTTCAAACTGCCCAGAATAAAAATTAGTGCGACAGGCAATGACAATAGTTGATTCGTTATATTCTTGAGAAAAATTTTCAAGTTTCCTAGTTGCCTCTTGCTTATTTAATACTTGATCAAATTCATCAAATAGAAAGAGTAATTTGTGCTTTTCTTCTTCCAGGAGAGTTATTGAGTCTTCACCCACCTTCATACGGACATAATCGATCATCTCCTCGTTTGTATAAGTATTTAGTTCAATATAAATGGGTATTAATTCACTGTATTGTTGCGTAATAAACTTTGATGCAAGTACCCTTAATTCTGTACTTTTTCCATATCCGGCATCCCCAAGAAGTAAAATCCTTTTTTTATTACTTAAAACTAATCCGGGTAATTCTCTATAAGTCTCTAAGAATTGGGCATACTCATCAGAACTATAGTATTTTTCCTTTTCTAATAATCTTCTTGGAATGTAATTGCTAACCATTTTTCAATCTTTCTTGAAATCTTTTAAAATACGGAAGTTTATATAAGTCTTTTCCTAACTGACTTCGCTTTTGGTTTGCATTTTCTATGTAGCTTTTTGTAACCTCATAATTAATTGAATCCAAAACAGAATTCACCAAATCTTCTGCAGTTGTATATTTGGATACCAAAAATCCATGATCAAAATCAGTTAATTGAATTAGAAATTCCTGTAATTTTTCCTCAACATTATCCGTGTTCTTCGCTATAAATATAAAAATTGGAATTGCATTTTTTTTCGCTTCATTATATTCTATAACTGTGACAGAAAAATGGTTAGGATTATTCTCTTTAGGTATGTAGCCATATTTTTTCTTAAAGATTCCTATATATATGTGACTTTTTCTAACTTCCTCTATGCATACTTCTCTCGGTGATTCAGACCTTGCAACAAATGACTCAGCGTGCACAGATTCCCAGAAGCGGTTCGTATTTATAGCATGAACGAGAGCTTTTCTTTCTTCAACCATATCGTCCATTGTTGAACTAATGAATACTTTCAATTTATGCATACCTCTATTCTATAAGACAATTTACCTAATCTAATGGGCATTTCTTTTTATATTAGGTTTAAATATCAATTGACAAGCCTCCATTGTTTGGACCGCTTTTGAGTTTCATAATCCATTACGAAAGTAATGTCACACAACCAATGAGTCAACGCCCAAAAACGGCCATGGCTACCGAAAATTCAAACTGGTCTCTTCCTTCATTGTATTGCTGGTGCTGGCAACAATTTGGCTAAACTACGTTTCAATACAGTTTAGGTTTTGTTAGGTGCTTTTTATTTAAATATTCCATCAAAATTTAATTCTGCTTTAATTTCGAATGCACCATCTTTTAGAGAGATAATATCATCTAATAGTAATATCGTACGTATTAAACATCTTCTTGTTTCTGCTCTAAAAACCTCTCCATGAACTCCTTTGTTTGCTAGTTTATTCAGTTTTTCCCATTGATTAAAAAGTGTTTCTGTGCTTGCAACAATTAAGTCAATATTCGTTTTACTACTTCTTTCCTTTGTAGCATAGGCATAGATTCTGTTTCTATATTTATCTGCCTTTAAAGAATGTCCATCCATGAGTTCGTCTGATGGAGGGAAAATGCAATCTGTTGTGTACTCAAAAATTCTTCGACAAGAAGCAGTTACCATTGCTAATTGTTCGTTTGTTTCTGAATCTTCAAATGTTTTTAAAGCTGACCAAAGCTTATTTCCTAAATCAGGAGCTATATCAGAAAGTTTTGATACAATATCATCAGCAACAAACGCAAGAAAGTTTCCTGATTTCTTCTTCCATTCAGCTATTCTACGAGCTTGTTCAAAATTGTGATATGTGTCAAATATTGTGTATTTGAAATTTAAGCATTCAAAATCAACACTTTCGAATCCATAATTTTCAAACTCTTCTTTTAACCCAAAATCTTTGTCATCTTCTTCTTGGTAAAAAAGTGACAAGTTTTTATTTATTATTCTAGAAAATGCAACTAATGAGCCACTATATAATGACCAATGAACTTTTGAACTTTCATCAACCTCAATTGCCCCTAAATAAGGTTCGAAATCGTCTAACTTTGAATGTATATATTCTGCTAATCTTTGGTCAATACTCTCAAAGCAGATGACAAAAATATTTTTATCTAATGATTCTCTAATTTTTTCATCGGGATATTTTTTCCAAACTACACTAGTAGGATTAATCCATTGTTCGAAAGCATATAAATATTTTTTTTTATTAAAAGTATGTGTTTGGGAGTTCCCGCTTGTCACAATATCCGTAGACATACTCAACAATAACAAATCACCGGTAAAAATTTTTGAAGATACATTTAGTGTTCTGTTATTTATTAAGAGTTTGAACACTTTTTCGTAAATTGGAAATTCCGGAGGTTTCGGACAGTGATTCCGGAGAAGTTTCGGACACCA
>CAZIFK010000088.1:0-9790 GCA_964538995.1 uncultured bacterium | reverse complement strand
AAATATGGTTGGGTAATTACCAATGTGGATACTTAACATGTCCCTTAAATAAAACGAAATACATAAAAAAATGTAACCATTATTAAACATGAAAAAATTATTTTATTCATTAATCAGAATATTTTCTCACCAACAGTATAAATTCAATAAGAAGATTTTGGTAAAGACCAAGATCGACAGAAAAAGTCTGCATAGAATAATTACTTTCGCATTTTTGATTTTTACGGTTGTGAATGGCCAGTATGTTGAAAAATGGCGGGTAGATCAAGATTCATACGAAACCGGAATTGTCATGTTTGATCTCAATAATGACAGTGTTGCTGATCTCACAAAATATTTATGGAATACTATCACCGTTTACGATGGCAGTGATAATTATTCCGTTTTGTGGTCTGTTACTGACGAAGATTTTGAAGTCTTAAACTTATGGAATGTGTTTGAAAGGAATGAGGGGGAAAGCGATTTAGCTGTTTTTATATCTTCCAATTATTACGACACATTGACAACAGCTATTATGGGTTACGAAGCCCTAGCGGATGAGTCGTTATGGAAAACTTCAGAACTTCAGGGTTCATATTCTTATGTGGACGTTGCCGATGTAGATAATGATTTAATCTTAGAAATCATTTTGGGTCTGAACGTCTACAATCAAACTGACTCCAGTTACTCTAGTGTTCTGTATATTATCGATGGAAATACCGGTGATATGGAATGGGTGAGCAGTCCTTTTCAAGGATATTTAGTAGGTCCTTATGTGGCAAATATTGATGCTGATGTAAATAAAGAAATTGTATTGAATATATATGATTATAATAATGAGAGTTACTTTTTAAGTGTGTGGTCTTTTGATGATGGGACTAACCGGGTTGAAGACCGGGATGGCTTCAGATCGATGGAACAACTACCCAGTTATCCGAATCCGTTTAATTCGAGTACGATCATTCCTTTCATTTTGGATGGAAATAGTTCTGTTGTAATTGATATAGTAAATTTAAACGGACAGCGTATCAATAGATTGGTTAATAAAAAATATCCACCAGGGAAGTTCCAGGTCAGATGGAATGGGAAAAATGATTATAACCAGAATGTTTCATCGGGCGTATATATGGTTAAAATGTCCATAAATGGAAAGATAAATACAAGACCGATTGTATTGACAAAATGATTTTAAATGTACTCCTATCCCTGTTTTCACTATATCCCTGGAATATTGGTGCAAGTGCGTATTATACAACCGGTGATTATTCAAATAGCGACCAATCTGTTTCAAAATCCATCTATTGGTCTATGGATGAGCGGCAGAGAAATGGATTTGTGTTAGGCTACGAAGAATTGATTATTTCATCAGAAAATGGGGATTATGAACAATATAATCTGTTGACAAAAGATGTGTTTTGGATTAAAAAACAATTGCGTTTGGGTGGATTGGCAGGCAGAATGACAAGCAATGATAGTGATAACGGCTGGTTTTTAGGGGGAATGGTAGAAGGTGATTTGAAATGGTTCGGTTACTCATTCGGTTTAATTCAATCGAATTTTCAGCAATGGCATTTATTTTCTGATTTAATCGCCGAGTGGGAAGATGTTCATATTAAACAGTTTAATAGTGTTTTAAGTAGAAGAATTGGACCGGTTATTGTTTATATAGGGCAACAATACCAAGAATTTCAAGATGATACCTATACGACAAATAGTTTCAGTTTATCGGGGTATTTTTACGAGAAACTCGGACTTACGTTAAGTGCTTCATATGGTGAAAGTAGATATTCAATTGATCCTTATTTACTGATATTGAATAATAACCCGGAGATTTTAAAGAAAAATCTTTCAGGTAAGTTAGTGTACCGAATCAATCCCAACTGGTACATACATAGTACATTTGTACGTCATGAATATGAATCTGATCAATCCATTAATTATTCCAGTTTTGGAATTCAATGCAGGTTTTAGCTTATGAAAAAACGAATCATTAATAGAGATCTTTGCAAAATCTTGAGTATGAAGAAAAAAGAGTTAAAACTTGTCTGGTTAAGGCGGGAAATGCAATTAATAGCATCGCTATTGATAAGTTTTCCAACGAAAAGCAGGCAAATTTTAAACTTTTTAAATTGTGCAATAGGTTTTGCAAAGGTCTCTAATATTATACTACTGATATTCATCAGTTCCTTGACTGCTCAAAATAAAGCAGTGATGAATGTGGATATTGTTCTCAATGCAGATTATGGATGGCCGACGAACATTATCGTTAATGGCACTACTCCTGATGATAATACATTTTTGGGAATATCTTTATATCCCTATAATATTACAGATGCAAACACCGGCGGCAGGCATAGCAGCATGGAAATGAAAAGGGGTCCGTTTCATCATGAAATCAATGTAGATCAACCTTTGCTTGGAGGAAGTTTCGAATTCGCCGTTTGGGGAAAAAAAGTAGATAAAGTTGATTGCACACTGGATTACTGTTACTGGTGTAAATCAAACGGCTTTCATTTCGATGATTTACTCGTGTATAAATCGGGTCTTCTGAATCAGATGAAAGGGTATAAATACTAAAAAAAGGAAACGTATGGAAACGTCATTCAAATCAGAATTAACACTTAGTGATACAGGTTTTTTGTTTGATCACAGCTCAGGGTTAACATACACATTAAATCCGACGGGTCAATTCATTTTCAATGAGATAAAAAGTGGAAAACAAGGTACAGACATACTTGCTTCTATTCGGAAAGAATTCGATATAGATGAAGACACAGCCCGGAAAGATATTGATGACTTCTTCCGACAGCTTCATGAATTAGATCTGTTATCTTGATGGGTATGAATGTCGCTATAACCGGATTGCAAGCCACGGATAATCCGGCCCCCGGTATTGGAGTTATCCGCTGTTTAAAACATCCAAATGGCTGGGATGGAAAAATTATTGGTTTAGCTTATGATGTTTATGATACCGGGATTTATGACACCGGCCTGCTAGACCATACATTTTTAATTCCATACCCAAACCAGGGAAGCAAGCAGGTTCTTGAACGATTATTATATATTCATTCACAAGTCAGAATTGATGTTATTATTCCCAATCTCGATAGTGAATTGGCTTTATACCAGAAAATAGAGAACGAATTGAATGAACATGGCATTAAGTTATTTATTCCTTCCAAAGAAGCAGTCGATTCCAGAACGAAAGCAAATTTAACTACGTTTTGCGATACTGCAGATATTTTAACTCCGAAAACGATTGTCATTCGGGAATCGGGTCAATTTGCGGTGGCTGTGGAAGAAATCGGTTTCCCCGTCATGGTAAAGGGTGTTTTTTACGACGCTGAAAAATGCAGAACAATCAGTGAAGCTGAAAATGCATTTCAGAAATTCCGTGTGAAATGGGGAATGCCTATTATTGTTCAGGAAGTCATCAATGGAGAAGAATATGATATTTGCTGTGTTGCCGGAAAAGAAAGTGAACTTCTTGGAGCAGTTGCCATACGTAAAACCGGTTTAACCGAAAAAGGGAAAGCGTGGTCAGCCGTCACAATAAAAAATGACGAATTACTTAATCTGTCTAAAAAAGTATTAAAAAAGATACATTGGACCGGTCCATGTGAATTGGAATTTCTTCAGGAAAAAAGAACAAAAAAACTGTTTATGCTGGAGATCAATCCCCGTTTTCCGGCATGGATTTATGTATGTACCGGAGCGGATCAAAACCTTCCTAAATTGGTTGTAGAATTAGCATCGGGAAACAATGTGGAGTCACTCCCACCGGCAAAATCGGGTGTCATTTTTGTACGCCATGCTACTGATTTGGTTTGTTCAATGGATTATTTAGAGCATTTAACTATCAGCGGAGAATTACATTATTAAAGATGTATTATTGGAGATAATATGAGCGAAAAAAAACCATATAGTAAACCAACCATTGTCCGTCATAGCGTAGGAGTGCTGAATAAGTTTGGCCGTCCGCCGGCAACAATTCCTTTAAAACGAATCGACGGATTTAATGTTGATGAACTTGTTGATCAATATGGTTCGCCACTTTTTGTCCTGTCTGTACAAGCCCTTCGTGATCATTATAAAAATTTAGACAGGGCGTTCAAAACACGATATCCCAATTTCCAAATTGCCTATTCTTATAAAACAAATTACCTGAAATCAGTTTGCTCAATTCTCCATCAGGAAGGTGCATGGGCAGAAGTGGTCTCAGGATTTGAATATGATATTGCCCGGGATCTGGAAGTTCCCGGAAGTCAAATTGTATTTAATGGTCCTTATAAAACTCGTGATGAGTTAATTCGAGCGTTTGAGGATGGGGCCATGATCAACATTGATAATTTTGATGAAATGCAGTTGATTGAAGATATTGCCGATGAAATGGGTAGTACACTTGAAGTAGGAATCAGGATCAACATGGATTTAAATGATCCACCCTGGCATAAGTTTGGATTTAATGTTGAGTCCGGTCAAGCATTCGCCGCCGTTAAAAGAGCGGAAGCCGATAGCAAACTCAAAGTAGTTGGATTGCACATACATGCCGGAACGTACATTGACGATGTCACCATTTATTCCCGGGCTGCACAGGGGATGGTCATTTTTTATACGGCGATTAAGGAACAGCTTAACGTCACATTGAAATATTGGGATATGGGTGGCGGTTATGCGTCACATAATACATTGCATACAGCATACCTCCCAGCGGAACAAACCTGCCCAACCTATGATCAATATGCTGAAAGTATTTGTCCGTTACTATTATCAGGACCATTTCAAGCAGCGGATGCTCCATTGCTATTGATCGAACCGGGGCGTTCTCTAGTGGATGAACCATTTTCCCTTATCACATCGGTTGTTGCACAAAAGCGTTTACCCACGGGGCAAAGGGGAATAGTATTGGATGCAGGAATGAATATCTTGTCTTCAGTGCAATGGTACAGATATAATTTTCAATCAGCACAGGACGCAGGGCAGATGCTGGAGGATACAGTTGTATATGGCGGGCTCTGTATGAATATTGACGTGCTGCAGCAGTCAACGTCCATTCCCCCCGTTCGCAGGGGAGATATATTGGTAATCCCGCAAGTGGGTGCGTATAATATCAGCCAAAGTTGGCAGTTTATTTATCTTCGCCCTTCAATCATTGCCATTGAAGATGGGAAAATCAATGTTATTAAACGAGCTGAAACTCGTGAGCATGTTCAGCAATTTGAGAATGTTCCGGATGAATTCAAGGCATAATGCTAGTATAACTTTCCGGTTTAATATTGAATAAGATTCGAACATATTTAAGAATCATTATTTTATCTTATGGTAATTTGATTTTTGCCAGTCATCCTTTTCCAGCATTGTTGGTTCTAACTGCAACATTTTTTCACCCTGTTGTTGGCGTAATGGGTTTAATCGGAAACATAATTTCCAATTTGGTTGCCAAATGGATGCATGCCAACGATGATGTATGGAAAACGGGCATATATGGTGTAAGTGGTGTATTAATCGGTCTGGCATTGGGGATGTATGCAGAGCCAAGTATTCGGTTATGGGTATTTCTGATTGTAGGCGCTGCTTTTTCAGGTGTGATTTCTGTCATGATGGGAAATATCTTCACCCGGTTTGATCTGCCAATAATCAGCATACCATTTATGCTGGTGATTTGGATTTTACTTTTGACAATCGGAATTGTAAAAGGTGATTCAACATCATTTCATGCTGTTCCGATTTTAAGAAATATCGATCTTTGGTTATTCGATCAATTACCGCTGGCAGTGTTTGAATATGTTAAGATGTTTGGCAGCATTTTATTTCAGGAAAATCTTCTTTCCGGTTTATTGGTTTTGATTGGTATTGGTATCTACAGCCGCATATCAATGTTGTACGGCTTATGGGGTGGGATCCTTGGAATGACAATTTACAGTTTTATTCATGGTTCACTGGATGGATATCATGGATTAAACTATGTACTTGTCGCATTGGCATTTGGCGGTTTTTTTATTATCCATAATAAACATGGATTTATATTTGCTTCATTGGCGATTGTTGCTGTCGGATTTGTTGATTTAGGAACAGTTGAATTACTCAAGGCATTATCTGTAAATCTTAATGGTGACATACCCTCATTGGTTTTTGCGTTTAATATTATAACGATCATCTTCCTGCTGCCTTTAAAATTATTACCCAGTTCACTCCAAACCCTACGCTTGAACCCTGTTCCGTTGTATTTAATTAAAAGCCCAGAAACCAACTTAAAGTGGTACCGCCGATGGGTGGGTATTAAAACCCGGCAAAGAACAATATTATCATTCCCGTTTAATGGTGAGTGGACTGTTTTACAAGGCAATAATGGTGAATGGACCCATAAAGCGAAAGGACAATATGCATGGGATTTTGTCGTAAAAGATGAAAAAGGTCTTCAAGCACAAGGAACGGGTCTTACTGCCACAGATTTTTACGCGTTTGGTTTACCGGTCTTGGCGCCTGCCCCCGGAACGATTGTTGCCGTTGAAAATATGGTGGTGGACAATCCACCGGGAGAAGCCACAACAGAACGCAATTGGGGTAACTATGTTATTATTAACCATGGATTTAGTGAATATTCTGAATTAAGCCATTTTCGTCAGGGGAGTATTACCGTTTTTCCCGGGCAAATAGTTCAAAGAGGTGACATCATTGGATACTGCGGAAATTCGGGGCGTTCACCGGTGCCGCATATTCACTTACAATTGCAGAACACGCATAATTTAGGATCTCATACAATACCGTCAGTGTTTGCAGAAGGGTTAATAAATGGCAATATTTCTACGAATTATATCCCGGGGAATAATGATAAAGTGGCCGCTTTATCAATGAACAATAAAAATAAATTCACCCTTTTGGGAAAGGAAGGGTCGTCATATACTTACAACGTCAAAAAAGGTTGGTTTAAGTCTAAGGAAACATTGCGATTTGGTACAGATGCATATGGAACTCCGGCAATTTTATCCGGGAATAATTTGTTGTGGTATCTGATCGAAAGGCCTTCATTTATAGAAATTCGGCCTGATTTTAAAACTATACCATCCAGATTAATTTTCTCCGGATTTATTGATATTGTGGGCGACAGCCTTCTTCTTCCTAAATTTCTTCAGGATGGTTTTGAGTGGGATAGTGGTAAAGTTAGTTTTAATAATAATCAGTGGTTTATTGAAACAGATGGAAAAGTAGTTTCTGTAGATCCGAAAGATGGTATTATGAATGCTGTAATAAAATCCGATCCGAACTTTCATTTTAAACTGATGGATAAAAAGAAACTATTATGAGCACTTTTCGAAGATTTATGCTGAAAGTATGATTTCCAACTTACTTTTGTCATGCATGGAACTAATTATTGCTAATAGAGTATACAAAGATTCATTAAATTATTCACAATGCATAACCGAAAAATAAATATCATTCATCAGTTTACAACATGGTTCTTCTGTTTGGCAATTTTGAGTCAATATGTTATTGAATCGCCAGTACTTTGTCTGGAATCTGATGGACAGCTCAATATTGAAACTGATTGTAATAATAGTCCTTTACAAAAAAATAATGATAATCAAGATGATTGTTTTGATTGTATTGATATTTCATTTTGGAATTACAATCCTGATTTATCTTTTCTAGTAAAATCGGCTGATTTTGATTTACATGAAATCAGTCATGAATCTTTTTTCGATGTAAATTATTCTGATGTATCTTTGATTTTCCAGTCAATAGAAAATCCCCAGACTCATCTCATACCCTTCCTAAAATACACCGTATTACTTATTTAAACACTCTTTCTATATTCTGATTAGTCATCGGTTTTGAGAAACCGATATTTTTCAAACAATTATTAGAAAGAGTAATAATGCAAATTTTCATCCGGTACATAATCTGTACCACACTTTCATCTCTGGCGTTTAGCCAACAATTAGATATTACCTTACTTGAGAAATTGGTAATTGAAGGTAATCCTGATCTTTTGGCAAATAAAAAAAATATTGATATCAGTATTGGACAACTAGAGCAAAGTAAGACACTACCAAACCCAGAAATTGATTTCGAATCCGGAGCTGGTATTGACCCTGAAACAGTTGGCATGGTATCCCAGACAATTTTATTGGGCGGAAAAAGAAAAAAGAAAATCACATTGACCGAACTTGAATTAAAAAAAGTCCGCTTGGAGTATGAATCTCTTAAACAAACAATTCTTGCTGAAGCCTTCAGGGAGTTTGTTGTAATTCTTCATTTGCAGGAAAATAAAATTCTTCAACAGGACCGTATATCGGTTGCAAAAGATTTACTGAATGCAGTGAGTCGAAAAGTGGAAGCTGGGAAATTATCACCAGCAGAAAAATCCCGTGCGAAAATACAACTTATTCAAGAACAATTAAAACTACGAGCAATTGAAAAATCACTAAAAACTGCATGGAATTCAATTTCTGCACTATGGGGAAATGGTAGTGCATCTTTTATTTATTCAGCGGGTGACTTATCATTTATTGGAACTATCCCGTCCTCTATTTCTTTGGATAACACCCCGGATATTCTGATTTCTAAACTGGTACTGGAAATCAAAGAAGCGAATGTTCTTACTGAAAGGGCTAATGCAATTCCAAATCTTGAACTGGGAGCAGGAGTAAAACGTAGTGACATCCCCGGCAATACCTATCAAGTGGGATTATCTATTCCGCTTCCCATTTTCAACCGGAATAAAGGGAATATAAAAAGTGCTGTTTCTGAATTGGAACAAGCAAAACTGGAATTGAATGCAAGAGAGATAGAATTAAAAACAAAGGTGTCCAACCTTCAAACAGAGCTGGAAATATTAACATCTGAAATAGCAATTCTAAATAAAGACATCATTCCCGAAGCCCAAAATGCATATAAAATAATCACTAACGGTTATTTGAACGGGCGGTTTACTTATCTGGATGTGGTTGATGTACGTGAAATGTGGTTTCAATCCAGAAAGCAATACTTAGATGCATTGAAAGAATACCATCAAAACATTTTTGAATTAGATCGATTGATCGGAAATACAAACCATTCAAATCTTTAAGGAGAATTATTAATTATGAAAAAAAATATAATAGGTGTCATTATCATTACTACGATTCTGACCTTCTTTGTTACCCGATATTTTATATTACCACCGCTTGACGAACATCATGATGAACATGGGACTAACGAACAACACGATGATCATGATGAACATGGAGAAAATGAAGAACGCAGCGATCGTGATGACCATGATGAGACAAGTTCAATCATATCCATTAGTCCGGAAGAACTAAAGGAATTTGATATCGAAATAGGAAAGGCCGGACCTGGTTCTATAGAAATCCACCAGGATCTCACGGGTGAAATTGTCATTGATCCCGATCGGTTGGCACATATCGGTCCCCGCTTTCCGGGTATCGTAAAGGAAGTACGTAAACAATTAGGTGATCATGTAACTAAAGATGAAGTATTAGCTATAATTGAAAGCAATGAAAGCCTGACTTCATATGAAGTTCGATCATTGATAGAGGGAACCATCATTGAAATGCACCTGACGCAAGGAGAAATGGTCACAGAATCAGATCATTCTTTTACCGTTGCGGATTTAAGTGAAATCTGGGTTAATCTAAGCATTTATCAGAAAGACCTCGCTTATATTAAAATTGGACAGATGACAGAAATTAATTCCGGTCAAAAGTTACAAACAGCGATCGGAACAATATCATTTATCAGTCCCATTCTTGACGAACACACCCGGACTGCAACAGCTCGTGTTATCTTGAAAAATCCCGATGGATTA
>CAZIFK010000087.1:0-9952 GCA_964538995.1 uncultured bacterium | reverse complement strand
ATGAAACCTGCATAGACTGTCATGAAGACGAAGATATGCAGGTGGTTCGCTATGGCATTCCGCTTTCATTAACCGTCACAGAGGATGATCTTGTTGGGACTCCTCACGAAGGTTTTGATTGTATTGACTGCCACACAGATATGGAGGGAATTGAAGATTTCCCCCATGCTCCGAGACTTGCCCTTCCGGACTGTGGATCATGCCATGAAGATGCTCAAGCGGAATATGTGGATGGTTTTTTTCACCTCTTGGTGGATAAGGGTTACACCTCCATCCCCACCTGTGCTGATTGTCATGGGAAACATCAGATCACCTGGCAGGGTCAACCCCGACAGGTATGCGGAGTATGTCACCAGGATATCCTGGATGATTTTTTTCACTCTGCCCACTGGGATCCGGAATCGGAAACGTCTGATGTCACCTGTGTATCCTGTCATTCACCTCATAATAAACAAGAAAAAATCTCATTCACACCCGGGCAATGGAAAATACAGTTAACCGAATCATGCAGAGAATGCCATGAAGAGGAAGTAAAGAACTACGATTTAAGCGGTCATTATCGAGAAGTATTATCCGGGAACTTGAAAGCGCCTGTCTGTTCGGATTGTCATGCCAAGCATAAAGTCCTTTCTCCCCGTGACTCTGAAAGTAACGTTTCTGTGGCGAAATTAGATCAGGTTTGTACTCAATGTCATGTCGATTACGAGAAATCTATTCATAGACCTACAGAGAATGATGACCCCAGGTTGGAAACCTGCGTTGTTTGTCATACAGGTCATTCTACTGAAATGGTGGCTGATGCCAAATCACCGGTTTTTGAAATGAATTTAACAGAAGTCTGTTTGACTTGTCATCGTGCTTTATTAATTACAGGTGAAAATGATGCTCATGGAGCTATTCATCGCAACCAAATTGATAAAATGCAATCTGGAGAAAAAGCCGATTGTGGATCCTGCCATGATTATCATTTTCAGGCACCGGATCATGTTTTAGAAAGCGGTTTGGAAAAATCTTGTGCCGATTGCCATCCTGAACAAAATGCAGAATATCACCGATCATCCCATTTTATTGCCAGGGAGAAAGGGCACGAAGAAGCTCCAGGGTGCATGACCTGCCACGGACAGCATATAATTCAAAAACCAGGGGAGTCTTTGATAGGTCAGTCTGTAGTAGAATTATGCGGGAGCTGCCATAGTGATCGATCCATGACTATGAAATTCCAGTTAAATCCGGATGTATTGGAAGGATATAATACTTCCTATCATGGCCAGATGTATCAATTGGGATACCAAGGTGAAGAATTCGCTACCTGTGTTTCCTGTCACGATAATCATTCAATTCTACCCAGTGATAATGAGGTATCCACAGTCAGTCAAGCCCATATTATCGAAACGTGCGGCCAATGCCATGACAATGTGAATATTAATTTCGTTAAATATCTCCAGCATTATTCTCCCATGATTCACGATGAGAACTCAGTATTAAAAAATATTCATTTCTTTATGATTTTTCTGTTGGGGAGTGTTTTGGTCGTGTTTGGCGGGCACACACTTTTGTGGTTAATTCGTCTGATAATCCGAAGAATATCCGAAGGTCCTATAAAGAAAAAGCCAAAATCTGCATTCAGGGTGCGCCGGTTCGGAAAGGTTGAGAGGCTTATGCATCTGGGCATTATTCTTTCTTTCCTGACTCTTGCTAGTACGGGTCTTCCACTTAAATATAGCCATACGGAGTTTGCAAATTGGATTGCCAATAATATAGTGGGTTTTCGAGCTGCAGCTATTCTTCATAGATCTGCTGCAACCTTATTCTTTATCATCTTTGCGATCCATTTGGCTATTGTGTTTTACAAGCGGTTTGGTGAGAAGAAGAAAGGTGTATTTTGGGGACCGGATAGTTTAATACCCAATTGGCAAGATTTTTTAGATTTTTTCAATCACATTGCTTATTTCATTGGAGCCAAGAAAAATCCTCCCAAATTCGGACGCTGGACATACTGGGAAAAATTTGATTATTTTGCTGTATTTTGGGGTATGGGTATTATTGGGATTTCCGGATTAACTTTATGGTTCCCAGAATATTTTACTAAGGTTATGCCTGGATGGCTCATTAATGCAACCCACATCATCCACTCAGAAGAAGCATTACTTGCTACTGGCTTTATCTTTACAGTTCACTTTTTTAATACGCATTTGCGCCCGGGTGCTTTTCCCATGGATGAAGTGATTTTTACCGGCCGTATGACGGAGGAAGCATTTAAGGAAGAAAGGCCCTTGGAGTATGAAAAGCTCACTGAACAGGAATACAAGGCGAGATTAACATCCCCATTACCTTTATGGTTGAAGCGTTTATTTTATATCGCCGGTTATACCTTCTTGGGTATTGGTTTTCTTCTTCTTGTTGTTATCATTTTAGGAATATTTATCTAGGTTAAATCAATGAAGAAAAAAATCTTGAAATATTTTTTGGTATCAAGCGGATTGATTATAGGATTGATAGTAGTGATTTACTCGTCTCTAGAATTAACATCTAGTCCTAAATTCTGCTCCACATGCCATTTTATGGAGCCTTATGTTGATGGTTGGAAAACATCTACCCATTCAGATGTCACGTGCACCGATTGTCATTTTCCACCAGGTCTGAAATCCAAATTGAAGGGAAAAATCACGGCTGCATCCATGGTTGTGAATTATTTTACGGGTGTGTATAAAAAAAGTAAACCCTGGGCAGAAATTACGGATGAAAGCTGTCTACGATCTGGCTGCCATGAGCAAAGACTTCTTGAAGGAAATGTGTTATTTAAAGAAGGAATTATTTTTGACCATAAGCCTCACTTAACAGGGCTACGCCGTGGTAAAATTTTAAGATGTACCAGTTGCCATTCCCAGATTGTTCAGGGGGATCATATGACGGTTACAGAATCCACCTGTTTTCTATGTCATTTTAAAAACCATCCGGATGATGACCCAATCAGTTCCTGCACGTGGTGTCATGAAGCGCCTATTGCCACAGGTATTTCGGAGGTAAAATACAATCATCTAGATGTTGTCGTTCGAAAAATTGATTGCAAGAAATGCCACGGCGAGATGCAAGTCGGCGATGGCGCAGTGCCTGTTGAGCGATGCAGCTCTTGCCATGCGGAAATTGGCAAGATCAAAAGATATAGTGATATTCCGTTCATACATAAAAAACATGTAACAGATCATAAAGTGGAATGTCAGAATTGTCATTTGGTAATTCAACATAAATCCGTGTCGAGATCCGTGGAAATTATGGCGGATTGCAATTCTTGTCATCAGCATTCCCATCAATCTCAATTGAATTTGTTTATGGGAACAGGTGGCAAAGGTATTCCTCCCCATCCCAATCCCATGTACGAGGATGGGCTGAATTGTCAGGCATGTCACGTCTTTCACGAATTTCTGAATGGTACTGCTGATCTCGGTGAGACACTTACAGCAAAAGCGGAATCCTGTGAAATGTGCCATGGTGGTGGATATGCGAGAATTATCGATCAGTGGCGGGAATTGATGAAAAAGAAAATCAGTCGAGTTGAAAATTCTATCAAAATTGTGGAAACTGAAATTTCTAAAGATACTAATGTTGGGAAAAAGAAAAATTTAGCACAAAAACTGTTTGCCGATGCAGAATACAATTTGTATATGGTGAAGAACGGGAATATCGTCCACAATGTAGCATACTCGGATGAGCTTCTTCTATCCGCAGAAAATGGCCTAAAACAGGCGTTGGAGACGATTGGTTCACCAGTCAATATTGAAGAAATTTCTATGTATAGTCAGCTCGTTCCTTCAGAGTGTAAAAACTGCCATTATGGCCAGGAAGAAATTGATGTGGAGGCTTTCGGCATTACTTTTTCACATAATATTCATATTATGAAAAATCACCTTTCATGTTCACAGTGTCATTCCAATCGTACCAAGCATGGTGAATTGACGATGTTAAGGAAAGATTGTCTGTCATGTCATCATAAGCCTGAAGAGGAGAATTGTGGACGATGTCATGAATTACAGGAAGCGGTTTACAGCGGTGAAGTAGATTTTTCCGTAGACGCAACAGCAGATGTGATGTTCGATGAAGATGTAAGCTGTCGAGATTGTCATGAGAGCGAAGAGCATGTAATTCGTAAGGCAAATAGCTATGCCTGTATCAGTTGTCACGATGAAGAATATGAGGAATTGCTGACAGAGTGGATAGATGAGACCCAGGAATCACTCGACGATATTATGAATCGATTGTACTCGATTAATTATATTGAACTAAAAGAAAATGAGCAATTAAAAATTAATAAAATACGTGATGGTGTGAAATTAATTCGTGAAGACGGTAGTTATGGTGCTCACAATATTGAACTGGTTACAGAATTGATTAATATGTTCAACGAGATGCTCGAAGAATTTACACAGCAATGATAATAATTACAGAGCGCAAAGTAAAATTTTTCAAAAATCAAAAACAAATTTATAAAAAGGGAGATAGGTAGCGTATGAGGAATTTTTTAACAAAGTTCCCCGATCAAGTGATAAGAATTGTAATTGTCTTTGGCGTGTTTTTCGGGGTTATTCTTTTTATTCGGGGATTTGTGATTCCCCCGGCACTGAAGGAGACGGGAATTCACCGCACATCGGCGATTGAGCGGGAATTATCGAAAGAAATCCATTATGCCGGATCAGGGATTTGTGCGGAATGTCATGATGAGGAATATGAGCTGAAAAATGATGGATATCACCAAAAGCTTTCTTGCGAAGTATGCCATGGTGCAGCAGTGGAACATACAGAAGAACCTGATGAATACACCCCATCAGCCCCACGTGAGAGGAAATTTTGCCCGGAGTGTCATATTTACAATCCATCAAGACCCACAGGATTTCCACAGATTAATCCAATAGCTCATAATCCATTGAAACCATGCATAGCTTGCCATGATCCACATGATCCAGAGCCGCTGGAGATTCCAAGAGAATGTTCTGCATGTCATGCACAAATTGCCATTTCAAAAGCTGAATCTCATCATGTGGTACTTGAATGTACAACTTGTCACGTTACACCCGATGACCACAAATCAACACCACGATTGGTCAGGGCTGGAAAACCGGTTGGACGGGAATTATGTGCAGGTTGTCATGATAACAGTTCGGATACAGAAGAGGCGCCAAAGATTGATGTTTACACACATGGTGAAAAATATGTCTGTTGGCAATGTCATTCACCACATATGCCGGAGGTAAATCATGAATAGAAGAAATTTTTTCTCATTGTTAAGCCAGCTACTCTTTTTTCTTCCGTTTGGAGGAACTTTTGGAGCCTTTCTGAAAAGCGCTGAAAAAAGCTTGGTCACTGATACTGTCACCGGTCAGCGGTATGCAATGGGAATACAAATCAGTGAATGCATCGGTTGTGGTCGTTGTGTTGTCGCCTGCAAAACGGAAAATAATGTTCCGAAAAAACCCTTCTTTTTCCGCACCTGGGTGGAGCGGTATATTATCAAAAAGGATGATGAAGTCATTGTACAGTGTAAGGAAGGCGGTGTGGGAGAATTTTCCGAAACGGTCAAGGAAAAGGACATATTAAGGAGTTTCTTTGTACCGAAGCTTTGCAACCATTGTGATAAGCCGCCTTGCGCCCAGGTTTGTCCGGTGGGCGCTACTTTCCAAACCAAAGAAGGGATTGTACTGGTTGATGAAAACCGCTGTATTGGCTGCAGCTATTGCATTCAGGCGTGTCCTTATGGAGCACGATATATGCACCCGGAGAAACACACGGTTGATAAATGCACTATGTGCTACCACAGGATAAAAAAAGGAATGCTGCCGGCATGCGTGGAAGTTTGCCCCACACAGGCTCGGGTTTTTGGTGATTTAAATAGTGGGGCAAGCCCGCTCGCGCGGTTGAAGCGGATGAAAAATATCAGCGTATTGAAACCGGGCTTGAACACAGAACCTAAAGTGTTTTACACGGATCTTGACGGGGAGGTAAGATGAGTATAGAAATGGTTGACAAACTATCTGAACTTTTACAACAGGTGACCGGTTTCATTTATCCAAACGAAATTCAGATTCACTGGTCTCTGCTGATTGTGGTTTACCCGTACATCACTGGTTTGGTTGCCGGAGCGTTTATTCTTGCTTCACTGGTAAAGGTCTTTAATGTCAGGGAAGTTCAACCCACCTACCGGCTTGCAATGTTGACAGCGCTTGCCTTCCTGATTGTGGCACCGCTACCATTGCTTTTTCATTTAGGTCACCCAGAGCGATCTTACGAGATATTCCTAACACCAAACCTGAGTTCGGCGATGGCAATGTTCGGTTTCGTGTATGCGTGGTATTTGATGCTTGTGCTTCTGCTTGAAATATGGTTCGAATACCGAAAGGACATGGTTTTATGGAGCAAAACAGAAAGATTCCCAATGAACTGGCTCTACAAAATTCTATCACTGTTTTCAACTGATACAAGCGAAAAAGCGGTTGCATTTGATAAAAAAGCGGTGAAAGCTATCACAATTGTGGGAATACCATCAGCGTTTATTCTACATGGGTATGTAGGATTTATATTTGGATCAATCAAGGCAAACCCCTGGTGGAGCAGCGTTCTGATTCCTATTGTCTTTCTCTTTTCCGCCATCGTTTCCGGCATCGCAATGGTGCTTCTGTTGTACATGATTATCACAACCGCGCGGGGAAAACAGATCGACATGAAATGCCTCGACCGCGTAGCGTCATTCCTTCTGTATGCTGCTATTGTTGATTTTTCTCTGGAAGTACTTGATTTTATTCACAGACTGTACGAAAGCGAAGAATCCATAACCATACTGACATCCATGGTGCTGAATAAACTCTCCATTAGCCTCGTTGTGATGCAAATTCTCCTCGGAATGCTGCTGCCGTTAGGTATTTTAATTATAGTGAAGATTTTCAGATTCGACCAGGAATTGCGAAAATTGCTCTACTTCGTTTCAGCCATTTTGATCCAAATCGGGATTTTCAGTACTCGCTGGAATGTTGTGGTTGGCGGTCAAATGTTTTCGAAGAGTTTCCGGGGACTTTTGACGCATAAGTTGGAAATATTCGGATTGGAAGGACTACTTGTTACGATTTTCCTTCTGATTTTGCCATTTATCATTTTGACAGTTCTGTTGAAGGTTCTTCCACCATGGGGGAAAAATAACGAAACTAACACCATGTAAAAAGAATAGGGTAACATGAATCTTGATAAGATTTTTCCTTGTTTGATTTTTTCTGTTTTTCTTCTGGGTTTTCCAGTCCTGAGCAGCGAACCGGAAAATGTAATCTGCCGGGATTGCCATGAAGATGTATCCTTGGATGACTCCATGCATGAGGACTTGGATTGTGGAGATTGTCATGGAGAGGTTATTGAAACCGGAATTGAACACGGCGAGGAGGGGGGAGCCCGGTTTCGGGATGTTTGTAATGATTGCGGCCAATGCCATGAGGATGCCACGGAAGAGTGGATTGAAAGTGTTCATGGAATCTCCCTGTTTACAGCCGGGTCTGAAAAAGAGGCGGCCCACTGCTGGAGTTGTCATGGTGGTCATGACATTCAGCCTGCGGATGAACCCGAGTCAAAGACATATCCCGTCAACCTGTCCCAGACGTGTGGTGAATGCCATGCCAAACCTGAATTGGTAGAGAAATACAATATCCCCAACCTTCATCCTATAGAACTTTTTTCTAAAAGCTACCACGCAAAAGCCATGTCCGAAGGTAAGCTCCAAGCAGCGACCTGCAATGACTGTCATGGATATCACGATATCAAAATGGGAACGGATCCCACTTCATCCATCAGCCATGCCAATATTTCCAAAACATGTGGGCAGTGTCATGAAGAAATTTTTGAAGAATATCAAAGGAGTGTCCACTGGGATGCTTTAAAAAGGGGGGAGCGAGAATCGCCCGCTTGCGTGGATTGTCATGGCGAACATGAAATTATGGAAACTTCTGATCCCGATTCCCCGGTAGGGAAAAGGCGAGCCGCCGAAGAAACCTGTGCCCGCTGTCATCAGAATGAACGACTAATACAAAAATACGGTTTATCCGAAGGGAAAGTCTCTTCTTATCAGGATAGTTATCATGGACTGGCGGTCATGAAGGGGGTTGAAAATACCGCTACTTGTTATGACTGCCATAGCGCCCATGCTATTTTGGATATATCTAATCCAGCGTCTTCAATTCATCCGGATAATTTGAAGGAAACCTGCGCTGCCTGCCATCCGAATGCTACCAATACCTTTGCCCAGTCATATACCCACCAATCTGTGATGATGGCAGAGCGGCCGGTTGAGTGGTATGTAAAGATAATATATATTGTCCTAATAATTTTTACAATTGGTGGAATGCTGATTCATAATGGAATAATTATATGGAGCCATATTCGGCAAAAATATAAAAGAGAAAAATCAGAAGATTATATTCAACGTTATACTCGATCTCAAGTTATTCAGCATTATGTATTAATTATATCTTTTGGAATCTTGGTCATAACGGGTTTTGCCCTGAAATTTCCTGACTCCTTCTGGGTTCGCGGATTGGAAACACTGGGTATGAATGAAGTCTTTCGCGGGATTATCCATCGAATTGCAGCAGTGTTGTTAATATTATTGTCTTTATGGCACATAGTAGAATTAGGTCTATTAAAGTCCGGCAGACAGTTTTTAACAGCTTTTCTGCCAAAATTCAGCGATCTCAAATCCTTCGTTTGGACTATGAAATATTCCATAATTAATAGAGAAGAAAAACCGTTGCATCCTCGTTTTGATTATACCGAGAAAGTAGAGTATTGGGCTTTGATCTGGGGGACAATAGTTATGGTATTATCTGGATTTATTTTATGGTTTCCAGAATGGTTCAGTCAGTTTAACTGGCCCTGGCTCATCAAGGTAGCAGAAGTATTTCATTATTATGAAGCTTGGTTAGCTACATTGGCTATATTGGTGTGGCACTTTTTCTTTGTACTCTACCATCCGAAAGATTATCCAATGTCACTTACATGGTTACATGGTAAGATGAGCATTGAAGAATACAAGGAAAAACATTTAGAGGATTATGTAGATATAATGGAAGAAGTAGAGGCAGTGAAAAAAGGTGAATTAGAAATAGACAAATGCAGTTTTCAAGCTTCAGAATACGTTAGACGCCATGGACTTGAGCAGCAGTAATAAAAAATTAAATACTTAAAGGAATATTTGTTCTATATAAAAATCATGAATATTCGTTCTCTGTAATTTTAATATTAGTTAGTTAGAAATATATATAATTAGGCTTAATGGACAAAAATGGTTGCTATTTAGCCAGATATTGATCGATTAATTTGATTTCTATATTAATAATCCTTTTAAAGGTTAACCCTTAAGTTAAAAATCATGTAGAATAATCGGGTTAAATTTGAAGGTACCACCACAAAAAAATAATGAGGATTGAAATACCGGACTATGCCTATCATTACACTGGTTTTAGCACTCTTACTTTCTGGTTGTGATAACACTCATTCAAGGGAAGATTCTGCACATCAGGTTTCATCCCAAATGTCCACGAATGCAATGGGGGACACCACTAAACCAATTATTCATTTTGGTTTTATTACACGTTACAATCCCAGAATTATGTATGAAGAATATCAACCTATTATGGATTATTTGTCTTCAGAAACGCCTTACCGTTTTGAGATAAAACTTGGCAAGACATATCAGGATGCTGTACAATTTTTACAAGACAGCATAGTTCAGATTGCTTCATTTGGAGCTGTGACATATGTCGAAGCTTACCACGAATTTGGAGCAGTGCCCATATTAAAACCCTTGAATGAAGCCGGAAAATCGTATTACAAGAGCTTAATAGTTGTTCGGAAAGAAAGTGATGTACAAAAATTAGAAGATCTTAAGGGACGGACTTTTGCTTTTGCATCTGTTCATTCAACTTCC
>CAZIFK010000086.1:0-9972 GCA_964538995.1 uncultured bacterium | reverse complement strand
CATCAGGTGTTTGTGCCCTGATTAATATGACATCCAGAATAGTGGTTCCATCAGAAAAGGCTTGAAATTTACCTAACTCATCGGTTTTTGTTTCAAACGCTTGCCCTTCAATATTTACGAGCCACACCCGGGCTTCCTTGACCGGCTTTCCATCATGATAAACGGTCCCCGATACAGCACCCTTGCTGATGGTGGCCATTCTCATATTTTCATCCATTTCAACAATTTTTTCCCATGTAAAACTCTGCAGCTCCTGAGTCATGAGTAGGTAATCCAAGGCTTTTTCTACCGCCGGGGAGTTTTCAAAATAGAAATTTGGGTTGTTGATACTTCTATTCAAATCGGAGGTGAGCAAGAGAGTCGCCAGAATGTTCGGCGTTTCCTCTGTATATAGTCGATTTTCAGGAATAACAGTTAAGCA
Organism: uncultured bacterium; assembly: GCA_964538995.1. GTDB lineage: Bacteria > Fidelibacterota > Marinisomatia > Marinisomatales > TCS55 > JADFRD01. Next base: position 9,551 of record CAZIFK010000086.1, on the reverse strand, counting down.
CATATCCATTTGTATCGGAATACCATTTTCATCCCGTGGATTAATAGTAACGGCTACTTGTTTCTCCCGCCGATACTCTTTGTTCACCGGGTTGATTTCCAGGTCTATTCTCTTATGGCGGTTCACAAAGACAAGCCGCTCTGCTTTCGTCGCCCCGGTATTATCAAATATGGTAATTTGGGCTATGCCTAAGGGAAATACTTTAGTCGGAATTTTTAATACTTTCGAATCTTTGATGGAAATATTTGCCCCCCAATAGATTTGTCCTCTAACTTGTGCCACGCAGTATGTTTTTTGTTCTTCCGACAAATTTGTCTCTGCCTTCATTGTAATGAAATCACGATCCTGGTGTACTATTGATAGAGCAATACCATCCTGGACAATTGGCGTAAGATCAAAAGTCTGGCGGAATCCCATTGGCTTTATTATTCGAACCCGGTAGAAATTATCCATTTGGGGAGTAATAGAGAAAACTCCCATTCCATCATGGAAGCTTTTTAGTTCAGCAATCTTCTCATTATGCTGGTTGATCACTTCCCCTTCAAAATTGAAGGGTTTACCATATCTATCAAGCGCTCCAAAAGCAATATTGGTCCTTATTCCACTGATCAGATTACCACCTTCGGGAAAAAACTCCAACTTAACGAACGGGTTATGAGTGGGTATTAATACAGTTCTGGCTTCAATCTTTTTCTTGTATTTGGCCTGGATGTTTAAAGTAATAAAATGTTGTGCTATATTATCCGGTAAGGGATACTCAATCTGCGCAAAGCCCTCTTTATTTGTTTTTTTCTTTCCTTTTATAAACGTTTCATCACCTATCCTGACAACATATTTAAGTTTACGCTTTTTTATAGGCGCCCCCTTCCGTGATCGCATTTTGATCAGTGTTCGCACAACGTCCTTCGGATGATATAAGGAATCAATTAACTCCACGTGTAGAAAAAATGATGGAAGAACTGAATTTACTACCATAATCTCCTGACTAAAGACTTCCTCAGCAGAACCGTTCTGCATCCAGTTTGTATAGGCCACCAAAACATAGTTACCTTCTTCCAGCGACCGGGGTATTCTTAAAACTCCATTGATTGTTCCTTCATTGATCTTGAATCGATTATTAAATATATCAGCGCCGTTTTCATCAATTAATTTGACGGTGAGATCGGTACTCAGAGATAACAGTCTATTTTGCCTGGATTCAACAACGTAGGCTTTAAACCAAAGATCTTCTCCAGGCTTAAAAACGGATTTATTTGATTTCAGATAGACCTTTTCCGTAGGAAATCTATCGTTATATAGATTTGATTTCTGAATTAATTCATGGATTGATAGGCTGTCTGCTAATACAAATTGTAAAAGAAAGACAATTACCGTGATAATCGCTGAACATCTTACACTTTTCATTCTTTATCACCACATTTGATATCAATAAGATAAAGCAAATTAATCACACTTGAGAAGGTGGTATGTAAATATTTGTGAGTTACACATGTACTTTTTTCCCACCTTCTCAAGGTAGTTGAATGCGTACCTAAAAAAACAAAATACATGTCATACTGAATCCGGCGTTAGCCGGTGAAGTATCTCAAGCATACAATGATCAAAGGACGCTTGAGATTCTTCTCCGCCTGGCGGCGAATCAGAATGACATCTAAAAAAAAGAGCGGTCCCTTACAATCGGGGCCGCTCTTTTTTTCTTAAACCTCACTCACTACGAGAGGTCGGTCACATACTAACCAAGAAATTAAAATTCCTAAGTCAGGAATACCTGTAATTAATAACCCGAATTCTGCACCAGATTTGGATTTGCATCCAACTGGCTTTGCGGAATTGGAAAGAGTACTAAATGGTCAGCACTAACATAATCTTTAAGTGTATATGCACTAAGAAATGTTCCATGTCTGATCTGATCCTGACGCTGGAATCCTTCCCAAAGGAATTCATGGCTCCGCTCCTCAAGGATAGCATCGTTAGAAATAGCTGTGAGCGCAGGAAGACCAGCGCGTTCATGCACCTGGTTGAGCGAAGCAAGACCACCACCACTCAAATTAAACTCTGCCTCCGCTTTCATAAGCAGGACATGTGAGTAACGGAAGATGGCAAAGTCAGCGCCAGAAAACCAGCCGCTGGTATTCGGATCGATGGGCCACTTGAGCATACGCGGTCCATCCATTTCAGAAGCATCAAAAAGAGGAAAGTCCACTTGGAAATCCAACGGGTTACCATTTCGATCAAATGCCGAATCACCCGCAGTTGATCCCCACAACACATACTGCTGCCCAACCAATATCTGCTCCAGCCGGTCATCTTCGTCTTCATAACTATTATAGAAATCGGTCAGAACGGAAAATCCATTCCAGGGACTCCCGGAGTGCTGATTGTAGTGCAGGGTTGCCATATGGCGGAAAGCTTGGACTCCATCCAAAGGCAACTTCGCAACAAAGAGAATATACTCCGTGTTGGCTGGTCCCTCATTTTTAAACGCAAAGACGTCCATAACTGTGGGCATTAGAGAATATTCACCGGAATTAATGACTGCGTCACATGCTGTAATACAATCGCTCCACATTGCAGTTCCCGTATAGACCTCGGCATTCAGATATAAGGTAGCCAACAATGTGTTAGCCGCGCCTGTGGTTACCCGGCCAAGGCCTGAAGAACCATGTGATGTCTCAAGGTCGTCTCGAGATGCAAGAATTTCGCTCTCTATCCAATCAAACACTTCTGCCCTGGAAGTTTGAGCGGGCGGATTATCCGGATCTGTTTCCGCATCGGTTACAAGTGGAACATCCCCGTAAAGGTCAATCAACCACCAATAAAATAAGGCCCTGAGCACCCGAGTTTCAGCCGTGAAGGTCAAAACTAGATCGGTTTGTTCAGCCGCTGAAAGAGCAGCCAGAGTCTGGTTAGCCTTAGCTATAGCTCCATAGGGATCTCCCCAGCCAGCGCTGACTGGGCCGGAGGTAGCGACCCAGGTATGCTCCTGAAGTTGCCGCCATTTTCCACCGTCGTCCCAGTCGCCACCCCGCGTGGGTACGACTATTGTATTCGTACAGACATCCCGCAAGTGTGCAAAATCACTCCACTCCGTCAGCCCGAGACTATTATAAACAGGTATAACTGCTGCAGTTAATTCAGCTTCCGTTTGATAGAATTTATCCGGTGTTACCAAATCGAAGGGTGATTCTTCCAGATCCGTGCAACTCCAAAACATCAGTAAGATGAAGAAAGACGGGATTGAAAGTCGAATTATTTTATTATTTTTCAACATGTTTATGACTCCTTTCATAATCCAATGTTTATACCGACAGAAATGGTTTTGGCCATGGGATAGTTAGTATAGTCAACCCCCTCAGCCAATCCGGTAACGGTACTTACTTCCGGATCAAACCCTGTATAATCAGTTAAGGTAATCAGGTTATCGGCGCTCACGTACAAGCGTAAGTTTTTAAACTGTGCGGTATTAAACGTGTAACCGAGTGTTACGTTTTGCAACCGGATAAACGATCCGTCTTCAATGAAACGATCCGTGTAACCCACCGCTGCGTCTTTACCTAGGCCATCTGCCACATCGCCTGCCGTCTCGTTAAAAAGATTAATGTTATTGGCAGGATTAGAGGGCCGCTGGTATTCCAGCCGGGTGTTGTTCAAGATCTCATTCCCTTGCACTGCCCATATATAGAAACTACAGTCTATATTCTGGTAATTAATCGTATTCGTTATACCAAAAGTGAAATCCGGAAAAGGAGAACCTAGGATTTCCCTTTTATCTGATAATATTTCCTGCCCGTCCGCATCATATCCCAGGAATTTATATCCATAGAATGATGCAAACTCTTCTCCAGGCTTGATGATTGATGTATATACATCGCTTAACCCGGCTCCGCCAATGGGACCCGTGATAATTTTTTCCACATCGCTCCCCAGACTGACCACTTCATTCTTGCTCGTGGCAAAATTGAAGCCAGCGGACCAGGTCATATCTTTCGTGGACATAATGACCGAATTTAGAGAAATTTCTAAACCCTTGTTTTCCACACTACCCACATTATCCAGTTTGGTGGTAACCACCGCCGGTTGAGGTACATTAACCTCAACCAACATATCTTCGGTTGTTTTGGAATACACGTCGACTGTACCGGTAATACCCATCAAGGCAAAGTCCACGCCCAGATTTATATCACTGGTTGTCTCCCATTTCAGGTCAGGATTAGCTAACTGGTTTGCGGAAACACCAGACATTAGCGTACCACCAATAACGGCATTGGCGCCGGAACCAAGTGTACGCAACGAACGATAATTCCCGATTCCCTCATTTCCGGTAATACCAAAACTTGCCCTTACTTTAATATCATCGGTAACGCGAAAACCTACAGAGGCAGAAGGAAACATTCCCCATTTGTTATCTTCACCAAAGCGGGATGATCCTTCTCTGCGTAGGGTCGCCATGACATTAATTTTATTACCCACACTAGCAGCAACACGACCGAAGAAAGAAACTAATCGGTTCTGGTTTTTGAACGAGTAAGGCTGAGTTGTCCAATCGGCGCCACCGTCCAGGTTATCGTATCCCCAGAAATCGGTGACATGGTTTTTGCTCGTTGCTCCAAACCCGCTGTTGGTAAACTCCTGGAATTCATACCCAGCCAAAGCATTAATACTTGAATTACCCATTGTTGTTTTGTAATTCAGCGTTGAGTTAAAATGGACATTTTGTCTTTGAGTGTTTTGGACATATGCCTGCCCGCCAACTGCCGCCGCATAAGGAATAGTATTGGGTTCATAAACTTTACGGGTGTATGATTCCAAATCCAGACCCACAATTGTCTTCGCCCATAACCCCGAAATCAACTCATATTCTGCAGTTGCGTTGGTGATAACGCGTAAATTTTCGCCATCGTCTTGAACTTCGTTAAGCAGGGCAACGGGATTCCGGATTGTCGTGGTTGGATATTCATAATAGGTTCCATCGGCATTATACACTGGGTATGTCGGATTAAATTTTAAAACGTTGGTGAATACACCACCGAAATAACCGGCCCGTTGATTTTGGGGTGTCATTTGACGCGTAGTGAAACTGGGGTTGATCTTCAAACCCAATTTAAGTTTATTATCACGCATAGCGTGCCTCACGTTCAAGCGGGCAGATAAACGTTGAAGTCCAGAATTTAAAATAATACCCTGTTGATCCAAGTAGCCGATTGAGGCTCTGTATTGCGTTTGCTGTGTACCAGCGCTGAATGAAACATTATGGCTTTTGGAAATGGCCGTTCTTAAGACTTCATCCTGCCAGTCAGTATCGGCGCCGCCATCTTCAGGACTTGCGCCAATGCTTTCTGCATAACTCAAATATTCAGACCTGTTCATCAAATCCAGCTTATTGATAATGGAAGAAGAACTGGTAGAGCCGCTGTAAGTCAAAGAAACATCGCCTGGGCGTCCTTCTTTGGTGGTAATCAGTATAACGCCGTTTCCACCGCGGGCTCCGTAAATAGCAGAAGACGCAGCGTCTTTTAGAACGTCAATTGAGGCAATATCACTAGGATTCAGCATACCCAGCGGATTATCCCGGGTTCCATTTATGTCGCTACCCCCACCACTAGTAAAAGTATTAGGAAGTCCCGATGAATTATTTATGGGTACACCATCAATTACAATTATGGGATTATTGCTGGCATTTATAGATGTGCCACCACGAATACGGATCCGCGGTTCGCTTCCGATATCACCATTGTTTGCGGTGATAACCATGCCTGGTACTCTAGCCTGAAGCATAGATTGCAGATCGGAATTTGCACCTTGTGTGAAATCTCCTTCCTTCAATGAGGAAATAGAACCGGTCACATTTCTACGCGATTGCGTACCGTAACCGATTACCACAACATCTTCACCTGCAATCGCTTCGGATGATAGGGCAACATTAATTTCTGATCGTCCAGCAACTGAAACTTCTTCTGTTGTATAACCGATATAAGAGAAAACGAGTACAGCGTCGCCAGAAATACCTTCCAATGCATAGTTACCATCCGCATCGGTTGTCGTTCCCATAGTCGTATTCTTTACGACGATATTTACACCAATCAGGGGATTATTGTTATCAGCTGAAGTGACTGTGCCACTCACCGCACTCCCTTGAGCGAAAATTTGCCCAACAAGAAGCAAGCTAACCATAGTAGTAATTAATAGTGTTCTTCTTTTCACGAGATACCTCCTCGGGTTTCATTGAACTACTTATCAAATATTTAATAACAGGTATCTCATCTAGTAACTCTTAGTTGAGATACTAATTAATATTGCATCAATTTAAATCTATATTATTAGATTGTCAATAATTGGATTTAAACGAATATTTATGTTAATTATAACTTAAAACATATTTATTAGAATAATGAACTGATATTTTCGGAATATAGTATATGAATATGATCTTATCTTATTTTAAATATGGAATATTTATTACGGTTGTATCATAATTATAATAAACATATTTCCATTAATAACTATTTTCTTGAGGGAATATTCATCGGTTTTAGTCCTGGTAGCTGTGCCGCTGAATGAGTCAAAAATATTACTGTTGAACTGAAAAACCGCTATTTCTGAGTCGCATGGTTTTACTGGGAAACGCTATAATCTAAATTCCAATTACTAGATTCGATAGGTAAAAATCTTTCGAAATAACCCGTTCAACTAGTTTTGATCCTTAAATAATTATAATTTCTAAACCTAATTTTATAAGTCCGAATGAAATCCAAAAAATGGCAATTTTACGCTAGAGAAAAAATAGTTTTATGCCAAAAAGCAGCCCGATTTAAGGTTGTCTGGCGCGGGATGCTGTGAGATTAAATCCTAATCAAAAAATCTTGTGTGAAATATTATACAGAAAATCTTAACTTAATCATTGGCAAGATTTTGTCATTTTGTACTAAAAACAATATAAAAAATTAAATGAAGAATAAAACTACTATCATTTTTTATCTCATTATGCTTAGTATGTTAAGCTGTAGCAGAGATAGTCAAAAAGATTACATTGAGTATTGGTGTGCCTCAAATACATTCGAATTAGAATTTGCAAAATACATTGTAGCTCTTTGGAATTCAGATTCCACCCATCGCCATATTAAATTACAACCCATTCCCGAGGGACAGTCCAGTGAAGAAATGTTATTGGCCGCAATTGTTGGAAAAACATCTCCCGATATCTATTCAAATACTTGGCCGGGCGTAATCGAACAATATCGAGAGGCAAATGTTATTATAAATTTCAATCAATTTCCTGATTTTCCGGATTATTTGGCCGCGAGAATTCCAGAAAACCTTGAAAGACAATTTATGTCATCCGATAGCCAATTTTACCAGTTTCCGTGGAAAGGAAACCCAATACTATTAGCATATAATAAAAATATTTTGGGAAAAAAATTAAATTCTTTTCCTCCTGAAACGTATGATGATCTGAAAAAAATTGGACAAAAGATTATTGATTATAATAAAAATATTATCAAACCGATTTGGATGATGGATCCAAATATTTCTCCCATCTGGTATCAAAGATTATTCGATTTCTATCCTTTTTATGTTTCAGCCTCTCAGGGTAAAACATTTATATCACCAGATAAACAGGTACTATTGAATGCATCACCTGCAAAAACAGTATTCAATTTATTCCGTGAAAATTATACCAATGGACTATTACCTATTAGTATGTTTAAAGAAGACATTTTTCTTCAAGAGAGACTTGTATTTCATATGACAGGACCTTGGTCAATTGCACATTATAAAAGGTTTGCGCAACCTGGTTTTGAGTGGGGTTATACTGGAATTCCGACAGTAGAAAAAGATATGCTCCCTTATACATATGGAGATCCAAAAAATATTATTATTTTCAAGGATACTGATTATCCACTGGAATGCTGGGAATTTGTAAAATTTATGACTTCGAAAGAGGCTGATCTTAAATTTATGGAAATAACCCAACAATTACCTTTACGTAAACATTTACTATCAGATCCTATTTATTCAGAATTTTTTATTAATAACCCTCAGTTAAAAATATTTGCCAAACATATCCCCTACGTCGTTGGTTTGGATCAATCATTATATTTACAGGAAATTTTTGACATGATCTCAAAAGCCTGGGATGCCGTTGTAATTTATCGAGCAAAAGATCTGGAGCAGGGTTTAAATGATCTTAATTCCCAGGTTCAAAATCAGGTAACAAGGGAATATCAATGATAACCAGAGAAGAAAAATTCGGATGGATTTTATCTTCACCGTACATCATTTATTTTATTATTATTTCAGCCTTTCCGATCATTTTTTCTCTGATCCTGATGTTTATGCGATGGAATATGCTGAGCTCAATGCAGTTTATTGGAATACAAAATTTCGTTACCTTGTTTCAGGATCCGTTATTTTGGAAGGCGTTGTTGAATACCTTTATTTTTCTAATCATTCATATTCCGTTACAGATTTGTTTGGCATTGTTGATATCAGCCTTGCTAAACAGTCCGGATTTAATTTGGAAAAGTTTTTTTCGAAGTACATTTTTTATCCCGGTAGTAATCTCAGGTGTTGTCGTTACTTTATTATGGAAACAACTGTACTCAACTGAAACGGGTTTACTGAACAATATTTTATTAGGGATGAGTCTTGAGAAAATACCATGGTTGACGAGCACAAAGGTAGCCATGCCCGCAATCGCTATTATGGCAACCTGGAAAAATTTAGGGCTTTATATCGTTATTTTATTAGCTGGATTACAGAGTATTCCCAGGAGTTTATATGAAGCTGCTGATATTGATGGCGCCAGTAAAATCCAACAATTTTTTCATATTACAATTCCTATGGTTAATCCGACATTGATAACCGTTATCGTGCTATCAACAATTGGAGGCTTTTCCCTTTTCATCGAACCTTACATAATGACCGGTGGCGGCCCTCTTAATAGTACGTTATCGACCAATTTATATATTTATCAACAAGCATTTAGTTTTTATAAAATGGGATATGCTGCAACTTTGGGGTTCATGATGGCATTTGTTATTTTTTCAGTCGTTATGCTGCAACGAAAATATATTGAGCGTGAAATATGAATAAATATTTCCTCAAATATCTTAGTTATTTTATTCTAGGTATCTTTGCAATAACATTTATTTATCCTTTTCTATGGATGATATCGGCAACTCTAAAACCTGAAGTTGAAATTCAGTATCCCAACTTAATTCCTTCAGAATTCAGTCTGAAAAGTTACTATAATGTATTTATGAAAATTCCTATCGGAAGATCATTTCTTAATTCGCTCTTTGTTTCGGGCTCCGTAACGGGGTTGGTCCTGATATTCAGCTCAATGGTTGGATACGCTTTGGCCCAACTCAAGTTTAGAGGTAGGGAATTACTATTCTCAATCATGTTGTTGACTATGATGATCCCCTTCCAGGTTACCCTAATTCCCATGTATGTTTTAATGGTGAAATTTGGCTGGGTCAATACGTATATGGCACTAATATTTCCTGCTATGATCAGTGTTTTTGGAATATTTCTGCTTCGCCAGTATT
>CAZIFK010000085.1:0-10043 GCA_964538995.1 uncultured bacterium | reverse complement strand
CAGGCACAACACCCGGTCTCGCGGTTGTATTGATAGGTGATAATCCGGCATCTCAGATCTACGTTAATAGTAAAGAAAAACGATTTGATAAAATGGGTTTGTTCTCTGAAACGTTCAAGTTCCCTGAAAATATACCTGAAACTGACGTTTTATCTTTAATTGGCGATTTAAATAATGATAATCGCTTTCATGGAATTCTTGTGCAAATGCCCTTGCCAAAACATATGAATGAATCCACAGTTATCCGAACAATCAATCCGGAAAAAGATGTGGATGGTTTTCATCCGGAGAATATGGGACTTCTGGCATCGGGAAACCCCCGATTTATCCCCTGCACACCCAAGGGAATTATGCGCATTCTTGAGTACTATCAAATCGATCCTTCCGGGAAACATGTGGTCGTGATTGGGCGGAGCAATATTGTGGGCCGACCCATTTCTATCTTGATGAGTTTAAAACAAGAATTTTCCAATGCAACGACGACGATTTGCCATTCCAGGACGACTGATATTCCTTATTTCACTCGTCAGGCTGACATTCTGATTGCAGCCATAGGCGTACCGAATTTTGTAAAGGCTGATCAAGTTAAAAAGGGTGTAGTGATCATTGATGTGGGGATTAATAGGGTAGAGGATGATTCAGAAAAGGGTTATAAGTTGGTTGGTGATGTTGATTTCAGTGACGTCAAGGAAAAAGCGTCAGCCATTACACCTGTTCCCGGTGGAGTAGGGCTCATGACAATCGCTATGCTAGTGGAAAATACTATCGAAGCTGCTGAGCGTTCGTGAATAGTGGTTTGTCACGTGTTATTGCTAACTTGATTCATTTAAAAAACATTAATTTCACATCCACTAATATTGAAAAATATGCGCCCGTAGCTCAGCTGGATAGAGCGCTTGCCTCCGGAGCAAGAGGTCACAGGTTCGAATCCTGTCGGGCGTACAATTGAATGCATAGATTAACATTTTAAAAAAAGTTTTATCATGAACATGACACCAAATCAATGGCCGTTAATATTTTCTAATCCAATCGATATCATTGGATTGATTCTTTTCGTTATAGTATTTCCGGTATATCACGTCATTTATCCCTTTGTTAGCCGGATTTTCAGAAAACAGGCGGCAAGGAAGCGGTTTGATCTATTTCGTGAGTCATGGATAGAGGGATTAATTGAACGCCGCGATATAATAGCAGCTGCTCAACAAACCAGAAACCTTACCATGGTTAATTCAGTCTTGGTTTCATCGTCCTTAATACTGATGGGTGTTGTTGGTAATTTGTTATTACAATTACCACAGGTAACGGATAAAGGCATTGGACCTCATAATTGGGCTGAACACCCTGATATTATTAGAGTAAAATTATATTTATTGATTTTTGTTTTTGCCGTAGCTTTTTCTTATTTCATGACGGCTCTTCGTCATCTTGGTCATTTTGTTTTAGTGATTGGTGCAGACCCGGCTTTAGTTAAAGAACATAAGGGTTCTGCCGTAAAATATTATTCTTCGCTGATTAATCGTGCATCTTATAGATATACACTTGGGGTCCGTTACTTGTATTCAGCAATTGCACTTTTCGGCTGGTTATTTGACCCTTATATTTTTATCATTATTGTCATTTTCTTTGGTGTGAAGTTTATCATTTTCCAAGACTTCACTCATAAGACTTATAAATAAACACCCTTAAAATATTAAAATTATTTAATCCGATTCTGAATCTCAGATTATGATAATTGACAGATGGATTCAACATCTTCTTTTTTCCCAAAAATCAGCAACTGATCTTCAAGTCCAATAATTGTATTCGGTTTTGGCATGATGTCAGTGAATCGTCCATTCTCTGATTTTCTGATAAGTAACACATCTACGTTATACTCGCTCCGAATTTTCAATGTCTTAAATGATTGATGCACGAATTCTGTTGGTGTGTTAATTCTCGCCATAAGAAAACCAGGAATAACCTCGGTTTTCTCATGATAATATTTATGAACAAATTTCATCGAGGATGCCAAGTGTCCGGCACTTTGTGACTGAATTAACATTTCCTGGTATTCTCGAAGAATGTCTCGACGAAAAACCTGACCGGTTAGTACTCCCTGATCATCCACAACAGGAATTGCCAGCATGTCCGACTCTAACATTAACCGCAAGACTTCGTGAACAGGGACATGGTCTTTTATTTTTGGAAAGTGTGTATTAGAAATATCTCTAACAGTGGCCCCTTTTGGTATTTCTTTCAAGCGGTTTAAAAAGTGTCGTACCATCCCCTGAGTAATAATTCCGGATAATTTCTTGTGAGAATCACATACATAATATACGGATTGACTACTGGTTGACATCCTTTCTAAGAGTTCTTCCATTGTAGCATCCTCCTGAATAACTTCCAGCAACTGCTGTTTGATTTTATCCACCTTCAATTTATCAAGAATATTACTGGCTGTCCCGCCGTGGATATCAATACCTCGGCGTTTCAGTTTTATGGTATAAATGTTTCCATCCAGCATTCGTGTTGTAATTACAGTCGCAACAATGCTCGTGACCATTAAAGGAAGGATTACAGTATATTCAGATGTCATTTCAAAAATGATAAGGATTGCCGTAATAGGAGCATGAGTTGTCGCCGCCACCATGGCTGCCATACCCACAAGAGCATATGCACCGGATGACGCAGTAATTTCAGGATAAAAGGCATGGAAGATACTTCCTAATGTTCCTCCAAGCATAGATCCCATAAACAAAGAAGGGGCAAAAATACCTCCTGAAGCACCAGAACCTAATGATAAACTGGTAGCAAATATTTTCCCAAACAGCAAGGCTCCTGCAAGAAAATATGGCATATTTCCTGAAAGTACACGATCCATTGACTCATATCCAACACCAAGTGTCTCTGGAATAAACAACGCTAATAGTCCAAGTAAAGCACCACCAATAGCTGCTTTAATAGCAATGGGTAATTTCAAGTTATCAAAAATATCTTCTGAAAAATATAAAGATTTAACAAACAGCCAACCTGCTAATCCGGTTATAATTCCAAGGACAATATAGAAAATAATTTCAAAAGGAGATTGTAGGGTGTAAACAGGTGGAATAAATGCTGGGAAATCGCCATATATACTACGTGAGATGACTGTCCCAAAAACAGAAGAAATGATGATAGGTCCAATAGCTGCAACACTAAAATCGCCAAGGATAACTTCACTGGCAAAGATCGCTCCGGCGATCGGTGCATTAAAGGTTGCTGCAATTCCCGCCGCGGCACCACAACCAATAAATGTTCTCATTCTACGTGTAGATACTTGAAAGAGCTGCCCCATGGATGAACCAAATGCCGATCCGATTTGTACGATGGGACCTTCACGTCCTACTGCCGCTCCACTTCCAATTGATAAAGCTGAAGCCAATGCCTTTACTAAAACGACTCTCATTCGAATAAAGCCGTTTTTTGTCGCCACTGCATCCATGACTTCAGGGACACCATGTCCTTTGGCTTCCGGGGCGAAACGATTTACAAATAAAGCAACAATAACTCCACCAATAATTGGGATACCAATCTTGAGGTAAAGGGGAGTAGCATGGATGACTTCAACAAAACTACCATCCCCCCAAGTGATTGTTCTGAAAAAATCAATCAGGTATCTGAATCCAGCAGCTCCATATCCAGACACTACACCGATTATCATCGCAATAATGATAACAAATAACTGATCAAACGATTTGATCTGAATAAGTGATCTTTGAACAATTGAAGAAACAGCATTTCTCCGTTTTATGTACTTGCGAATTCGTTTGATGGTATTTTTGTTTTGAGAATCTTTCATAATAACAAATATAGTTGACTATTAATGGAGGTGAAGTTAATAATTTCCCTCTATAATTCTATAGCTGGTTTCCTTACAGATTGTATAGAATCACAGCTATTATGGAAGACGAATTACAATTAATTCAAAATATCATAATTAATCAAACAAATACAAATAACTGGTTTTGATTTTGAGAAAACAGGTTTACATATAATATTATATGTTTTTTATCTTTTATAAAGATGAAAACAATTTTTGTAAATATATCGCTATTAATCGTATATTTACGATATACATTTAAGGAAAAAATATGCCGGTTGCCAAAATAGAAGGATTTCAACCTACTGATACACAATTAGCAGATATAGCAAAAGCATTATCGCATCCTGCCCGAATTAGCATCCTGCGGATATTAAATGAGCTCAACTCCTGCATTACAGGGGAGATTGTAGACCGATTGCCATTATCTCAATCGACTGTAAGTCAGCATTTGAAGGAATTGAAGCGTGTAAAGCTAATAAAAGGTGAGATAGAAGGTCCGCGCACATGTTATTGCCTAAATGAAACAGTTGTTGAAAAAACAAAAACAGCATTTACAAAGCTATTTTCAACATTCAAATGTTGTTAACAATATTTTAATAATGCACTACTTCAACAATCTATCAATGTGTTTAATGAATTAGAGCAATTAATAAAATAGCAATCGTAAAAATACGGAGATACAAAATGAGAACTTCAGAAAATATTAAAAAAATTGTACAAGATAAATATGCCGACATCGTAACGCAGGATTCTTCCTGTTGTAGTCCGAAAAGTAAATGCTGCGGCGAAACAGATTATTCAGCGTTTAGCCTGGATTATAGTAAAATGGACGGTTATGTGGCAGAAGCCGATCTGAACCTGGGCTGCGGAATACCGACTGAATATGCAAATATTAAAGCCGGAGATACTGTAGTCGATTTAGGTTCGGGTGCCGGAAACGACGTTTTTGTGGCCAGACAGATCACTGGGAAAAGCGGAAAGGTTATTGGTATAGATATGACTCCAGAGATGATAGAAAGAGCAAATCTTAACAAAGCAAAACATGGTTACGAGAATGTTGAATTCAAACTGGGAGATATCGAAGATTTGCCGCTTGGTGATGAAATGAGTAATGTAGTTGTCAGTAATTGTGTTCTCAATTTGGTTCCGGATAAAGAGAAAGCATTTAGTGAAATTTTCCGTATTTTAAAACCAGGAGCGCATTTTTGTATTTCAGACATTGTACTTGAAGGGGAAATTCCAGACAACCTTAAAAAATCAGCCGAGATGTATGCCGGCTGTGTGTCAGGTGCTCTCCAGAAATATGAATATCTGGATATAATCAAGAATGCTGGATTTAAAGATGTTGAAATAAAAAAATCCCGTGAGATAGTTTTACCAAAAGAACTACTAAAATTATATCTAGATGATAACCAATTAGAAAAATATCGTCAAAGTGGGCTTGGGATTTACAGCATTACTGTTGTAGCGACAAAGAATTAATAATTCATACTAAATCGGTTAACTTTTTCTTTTTTCCCGAAAATATTGGCTAATCAAAAAAAATCAAATGATGACTATTATCAGTCATCGGCATGGTATGATCGGCTATTAAACCCATTAGTTAATCCTATTCGACAGGCATTAGTGGATTGGATTACCATCCAAAATCCAAAACGCGTACTTGATGTGTGTTGCGGGACGGGAAAACAATTATCCATGCTGCCAGAAAATATTGAAGCGGTAGGCATTGATGTTTCAGATTCCATGTTGGAACAGGCAGAAAAACAGGCGAAGGGAAGATGCATGTGGGGAGATGCGACAAATATTCCATTTGAGGATGGAGAATTTGATTTGGTTATTTCTCAATTCGCTTTGCATGAGAAAGATACCGAGACCATTCAGGCAGAACTGATGGAAGTCTGCAGGGTACTCAAAGCAGATGGAATGTTTTCTATAACTGATTTTGATTTTCCCTCAAGGAATTCAGTCATATCTCGATTTTTTGGTTGGGGAATTCGACAAATAGAAAAATTAGCAGGAGGTGAACACTTCGAGAATTATATAACCTGGATGAAACGGGGAGGTTTAAATCGAATTATGATCAATGAGGGTTGGACTTTGATCAAAGATACACCGTTTTATATGGGGAATATCAGGCTAACTTTTTGGAAAAATAGTTGATAGACAATCCGATTTGCATTCCATTATTACTGGCTTATCTATTATCTGAATAATTATCGTAGAAAGGTTTCGTTTGTAACTCTAAATTCTTTCCATGGAATTCGTTATGATTCTTTCCACAATTGGTACTAAAACTGATGCACAAACCATCGCTAAAAAACTTATAGATTCAAAAAAAGCAGCCTGCGTGAATATCATTCCCGGTATTCAATCTGTTTATGAATGGGAGGGAGAGCTGTGCAACGAAAATGAAATTTTATTGTTTATTAAAACAACAAAAGAAAATGAAAAAAACGTTTACCGGCTTATCGATGATATTCATCCTTACGAAACACCGGAAATCATATCGTTGCCCATTCTTCACGGATCGAAAGATTATTTAAATTGGATTAGTGCGTCAGTAAAATCGTAAAATGATACATCGTAGAAGTAAACAGATCATTATCTGGATAATAGGTCTAGTGGGGATTGCGACACTTGGGTTTTATATCATTGGCGGTGAGGAATGGAGTCTGTTGGATAGTCTATTCATGACATTAATCACATTAGCAACCGTTGGGTTTCAGGAAGTCCATCCATTAACAGAAGCAGGTCGAATCTGGACCATCATTATTATTGTTTTTGGCGTCACGAGCTTCGCATATCTTATCTCGCAGTTCGGCAGCGAACTTTTAGAATTAAACAAATATCGGAGACGGAAAATGTTAAAACGTGTCAATAAACTTAAAAATCATTACATCATTTGTGGTTACGGCAGGATGGGAGCTGTGATCGCCAAAGAAATGTGTGAGAAAAAACAGTCATTCGTTGTTATTGAGAATAATCCTGAAAAAATCCGAATGATAGAGGAATGTGGGTTTTTATATGTGGAAGGAGATGCCACATTAGAAGAAACTCTAAATGAGGCCGGTGTCCAAAAAGCCAAGGGAATTGTGGTTGTATTAAACACAGATCAGGACAATTTATTTGTCAGTATGTCCGTCAGAACCATGAACAGCGAAGCATTCCTCGTTTCCAGATGCAGTGTCAATGATACCGCATTAAAATTACGGAGAGTGGGTGTTGACAAAATTGTGAATCCATATGTGGCTGGTGGCCATAAGATGTCTGAATTATTATTAAGTCCGCAATTGGAAGATAGCGTATCCATTACAACACCTCAACAAACATCGATAGACTACGGAATAGATGAAATCAAGTTAAGTGAATTTGAAAAATATGATGGTATAATGATTAAGGATTCACAATTAAGAGAAGAATATGGTTTGTTAATTATAGGAATAATAGAGAAAAATGGGGAAGTAATCGTTAATCCTGGATCAGATCATATATTACATCGTGATCAAACAATAATGATCATAGGGAAGAAAGAGAACCTCCAAGAGTTCACTACGTCGATGTAGTTGGCATATAATATATATTATGTATAATAGCGCATTAGGTACAATATTTAAATAACTACAAAGTTTACTAATCTCCCTGGTACGTATATTTCTTTTATTATCTTATTCCCATCCAAATAAGCTTTTATTCGATTATTTTCTTTTGCCATTAATAAAACATCGCACTTTTCTGAATCTGATGGTATTTCAATATTTGCCCGAAGTTTTCCATTTACCTGAATAGCGATAGTAATTAATTCTTCTTTGGCTAGTTCTTTATCAAATTCCGGCCAAGGTTCATAGGCGATCGATTTATTATGTCCTAAATATTCCCAGAGTTCTTCTGCTACATGCGGAATAAACGGCGATACAAGTTTCACAAATGTTTCTAAAACGCTTATTGGAATAGTGTCCAATGTGATTAAATGATTTGTAAATATCATCATTTGCGAAATAGCTGTATTAAAGCGCATATTTTCTACATCAGTGCCGATTTTCATTATTGTTTGATGTAATAATTTAATGGTTTCATCGTTTGGCGCATCTTCAGTAATTATGTCACTTAAAGTATCATCTGAACACACTTTAGACCATAATTTGATAATAAATCTTGAACATCCCTGCAAACCTTTAGTATTCCATGGTTTTGCTTTGTCTAATGGTCCCATAAACATTTCGTATAATCGCATGGAATCAGAGCCGAATTCGTCAACAATTTCATCTGGATTGATCACATTTCCGCGAGATTTGCTCATTTTTGAGCCATCTTCACCCAAGATCATACCCTGGTTAAATAATTTATGAAATGGTTCTCGGGTTGAGACAAACCCAAGATCATGCAAAACATGATGCCAAAACCGTGCATAAAGCAAGTGCAATACTGCATGTTCTGCACCACCGACATATAAATCCACAGGCATCCAATAGGATTCTTTGTCTTTATCCCAAGGCTGTTCAATGTTCGCGGGATCAATATAACGTAAATAATACCAGCAGGATCCCGCCCATTGAGGCATGGTGTTCGTTTCTCGAAGACCAATGACTTCTCCCTCATTGTTTTTGATTTCAACCCAATCTTTTATATTTGCTAAGGGCGATTCACCTGTACCGGATGGCTCAAATTTCTCTGTTTCCGGTAGTTCTAATGGTAGTTCAGAATTTTTTAAGGGTTTACTTTCATCATCATAATGGATAATGGGAATTGGCTCGCCCCAATATCTCTGACGGGAAAACAGCCAATCACGAAGTTTATATCGAACGGTTCCTTTACCTTTGCCTTCAGTTTCCAACCATTTAATCATTTTTTTCTTGGCGGCATCAATATATAAACCATCAAAAAATTCACTATTGATTGCCGGACCATCACCAGTAAAGGCATTACCAACAAAATCGTCGGGTATTTTTACAGTTCTAATGATGGGCAAATCAAATTCTGTAGCAAAATCCCAATCACGCTGATCTTGGCCAGGAACAGCCATAATGGCGCCGGTTCCATAGGACATCAAAACATAATCAGCAATCCAAATGGGGATTTTTTCATTATTAACTGGATTGATAGCGTAATTGCCTGTAAAAACACCTGTTTTTTCTTTGTTGAGCTCTCCCCTTTCCAAATCCGACTTCCTGCTGGCATTTTCCTGATATTTCTTCACAGATTCTTTTTGATTAGCGATTGTTAATTCATCGACAAATGGATGTTCCGGAGCAAGCACCATATATGTTGCTCCAAAGAGAGTATCCGGACGTGTAGTAAATACTGATATAATCTTCTCACTATTTTCAATAGGAAACTCAACATCCGCCCCTTCAGAACGTCCAATCCAGTTTCGCTGAAGTTCCTTAACACTTTGTGGCCAATCAACATCATCCAGTCCAGATAAGAGAGATTCAGCATATTCTGTAATTTTGAGCATCCATTGGCGCATGGGGACTCGATAGACCGGATGGCCTCCGATTTCTGATTTTCCATCAACAACTTCTTCATTGGCCAAAACAGCTTTTAATTCAGGGCACCAATTCACCGGTTTTTCAGCTTCATACGCTAAACCTTTCTTATATAATTGAAGAAATATCCATTGTGTCCATTTTACATAACAAGTGTCAGTGGTGTTAATTTCCCGGTCCCAGTCATAAGAAAAGCCAAGCATTTTTATTTGTCGACGGAAATTATCGATATTATTTTTGGTGGTTTCTTTGGGATGAGTCCCTGTTTTAATGGCATATTGTTCTGCAGGAAGACCAAACGCATCCCAGCCCATGGGATGAAGAACATTAAAGCCTTTCATCCGCTTATAGCGAGCGACAATATCCGTTGCAATATAACCTAAAGGATGCCCCACATGTAGCCCAGCCCCTGATGGATAAGGAAACATATCCAACACATAATATTTGGACTTATTTTTATCTTCAGTGACTTTAAAGGTCTTCTTTTCACCCCAAAAAGCTTGCCACTTGGATTCTATTTTTTTAAAACTATAGCTCATTGCTTTGAATCTGGTTAATAGTTATTTGTAACTAGTTAGTAGGCTGCTTGGGGTGTTACCCAACTGTAGTTTTAAATAACAAACTACAACTCTACCTGCTGCCCAATCACCAGGAACATAAAAGTCGGGGTGAGAGGATTTGAACCTCCGACCTCGTCGTCCCGAACGACGCGC
>CAZIFK010000084.1:0-10103 GCA_964538995.1 uncultured bacterium | reverse complement strand
CGAATTACGAGCCCGAAATTTAGCTTTCTGTTTTATCACCTTGCAAGACCAATTCCCTATAAAAACCACAGTTTTTTCCTCTGTCTATTATTTTATTTCAAACAAAGGTTACTATACTATTATTTTAAATAGATAAGACCTGAAACAGCTTTCCAAAACGTTTGATTAAAATCAGGCATTTTTAACATTGTTGAGCCATGACAACTTCAACTAAATTTTAATATCTATGAACATCATTAATTCAGCACTATCGGCCGTCCTCCCCCTTTTTCCACGCTTCATTATTAAACCATTTGCCAAGCCATATGTGGCAGGAGAAACAATCGATAATGCGTTGCAGCATATCAAAGTGTTAATTGAAAAAGGGTTTGCTGCAACTGTAGATATTTTAGGAGAGCATGTTGAGAATGAAGATGAAGCACACCACATTACACAATCATACATAGAATTACTGAATGCCATTCATCAGGAAGGTTTAAATTGCAATTTATCTATCAAACCAACCCACATCGGACTGGATACCGGATATAATACAGCACGCGATAACTTGTTTACATTATTAAACAAAGCCAACGAATATGACAATTTCGTACGCCTAGATATGGAGAATTCTCCTTATACCGATGCAACGATCAAAATGTACTTGGAAGCAAAACTGGACTTCCAAAATGTTGGTCCGGTAATTCAGGCTTATTTACACCGATCAAAGGAAGACATAAATCGTCTAAAGGAAAAAAATCTAAATGTGCGAATCTGTAAAGGTATCTATAGAGAATCAGAGCATATTGCTTTTCAAAATAATTTAGATATTAATGCACAATTTGTTGATTTAGTAAAAATGGTGATTGAAAGCGGTGGTTATGCAGCTATTGCTACACACGATATTTCGTTAATTGACGAACTTGAAGAATGGATCATTGTAGAAAACATATCGAATGATCGATTTGAATTTCAAGTATTATTCGGAGTCCCCATGAGCGGGCGTCTTGAAAAATTAAAGGATAAAGGATATGTTGTTCGTGTGTATGTCCCTTTTGGCGAGTCCTGGCATGACTATTCAATCCGCAGACTGAAAGAAAATCCGAGGATTATTTCCTATGTAATGAAAAACATTTTCAAAAAACATTAAAATGAGTGTTTATGTGTTAACGTGTTAACGTACTAAGGTGTTCAAGTATTAATGTGTTCAAGTAAAAAGTTTATTTGTGATGGCTATGTTCTACAAACTTATTGAAATAAACGTAATAAATTTCTTCAATAATATTCAACACGAAGTTGGTCATTGGTTCATATTGGTTTCTATAAATATTCTACCACGGAGTCAACAAGCAATCTATCAAAACATCAAGGAAAATCCCTTATGCTTACAGTCCCGACACATGACGGAGATGAAACCACCCGAGTTTTAAATGGGGAGAATAGATATATAACAAATTAATGTGCAAAATAATACAAACTCCATAGGAGTTTTATGTCTATAACAAACGGAATACAGATAAATACGAACTCCGTAGGTGTTCAACAGGAAGGTTAAAAATGGCTAATACATTTACACAACTCTACACTCAATTAGTTTTTGCGGTGCAAAGCAGACAAAATTTAATACAAAATAGATTTGAAGAGGATGTGTACAAATACATCACGGGAATTATCAAAAATAAAGGACATAAAATTATTGCAATTAACGGAATGCCTGACCATATCCATATTTTTATTGGAATGAAACCTAAAGAAGCAATTTCAGATTTAGTTCGAGATGTGAAAAAGGATTCATCGAAATTAATTAATACTAAAAATTGGATTCGTGGTAAATTTAACTGGCAAGAAGGATTTGGCGGGTTTTCCTACGGACATTCACAAATTTCGGATGTTACGACTTATGTTGAAAACCAAAAGAAGCATCACAAAAAAAGAACTTTCAAAGAAGAATATCTTGAATTATTGGAAAAATTCCAGATTGAATATGATGAACGGTATTTATTTGAATGGATAAATTAAGATAATGACTAATAATCGTAAATATTCAACACCTACGGCGTTGGGGGTACTGGGACAATATTCGTTCTATAGACATTTAACTCCTAACGGAGTTGGGCGTTATTGTAGTTGTTTTTTCCCTGCTCGCCCTCCTTCGTCGGGAGCAGGCGGGTATAGATATTTGGCTTCGGAGTATTCAAATACGAATAGAAATCCCGTAGACTTATAGTCCCGTGCTTTATGTCAGGAAATTGTATGTTAATAGAAACATTGAAAATAGAAAATATAAACTCCGTTAAACAGATTGTCAAAAAGTGCAAGCGATTCAGTTCATCTTTAGAACATAGCCATTGTGATTTGGTTTTACAAGGGAGATACAATGCCTAAATTCAAAACATCAGTAAAAACACTTAAACACAAGAACACTTGAATACTTGAACACTCGAACACATTTTTGTCATGAATGAAATAGAAACCATTGAAAAAATCTATAAAATGAAAACCATTGCCGTTGTTGGCATGTCCCCGAAGCCTGAGCGACCCAGCCATTATGTGGCTCTTTATCTCCGGGATCAGGGTTATGAAATCATTCCGGTCAATCCCGGGCAGACCGAAATTGCCGGGGAAACATGTTATCCTTCATTGAAGGACATCCCAAAACAAGTGGATGTGGTAGATGTCTTCCGCCGACCGGAGCACGTGGGTCCCATTGCTGAAGCGGCTATTGAAATCGGTGCCAAAGCTCTTTGGCTTCAGGATGGTGTAATCAATGAAGGCGCAGCACAACTGGCAGAGGACGCCGGCTTGCTTGTAGTCATGAATAACTGCATGTTACGGCAGCACAGGCAGATGACTCATTGAAAAAAACTATTCTTACCATATTCGTAAATATACTCTAACAAATAAATTCACGGGAATATGATGGCTTTTACGTTTTAAAATTACTGTTTATTAAAAAAGGAAAGATAAAATGAAATACCAAACCAAAATATTATTTCATTTCGTAAGTGTATTATTTACCCTAGCACCTTATACTGTTTTTTCTCAAAACTTCTGGGAGCAAACAAATGGCCCCTACGGCGGTTTTATCTCTTCCATCGGTATTAATTCGAATGGTGACATCTTTGCTGGGTCTGCGTATGATGGCGGTGTCTTTCGCTCCACCGACAATGGTGACAATTGGGAGCATATTAATACGGGCTTAACGAATGCTACCGTCAAATCTCTTGCTATCAATTCCAGTAATCACATTTTTGTCGGTACGAATGAAGGTAGAATCTATAGGTCCATGGATGATGGTGAAAACTGGACAAATATTTATGAGAGTTCGACGTTTAGTGTAGTATTTTCTTTTGCTGTCAACTCCATTGGTGACATCTTTGCAGCAACTTGGGGTGGAGGTGTCTTCCGGTCTACAGATAATGGTGACAATTGGTCAAATGTAAACACAGGTTTGACATATACAGAGGTTTATTCTCTTGCCATTAATACAAACGATGACATTTTTGTTGGAACTTGGGGAGGAGGTGTTTATCGTTCCACCAATAATGGTGATAGCTGGAGTGGGACTGGCTTGGACACTGCTTATATCTTGTCTCTTACTATTGATGATACTGGCAACATATTTACAGGGACTGCTGGAGATGGTATCTTTCGCTCCACAGATAATGGAGACAATTGGGAGCAGATTAATACTGGTCTAACCAATACTGTAGTTAAATCTCTTGCCATCAATTCCAGTAATCACATTTTTCTCGGAACTTCCCGTGGTGGTGGTGTTTTTCGCTCCACAGATAATGGTAATAATTGGGTACAGATAAATGCTGGCTTAACAAATACAGATGTCACATCTCTGGCAATGAATACAAGTGATGACATATTTGCCGGAACTTGGGGAGGCGGTGTCTTTCTATCTACAAACAACGGTGATAGTTGGACGGAGAAGAATACCAACCTTTCTAACACTATTATTTTTTCCCTTGCTGTTAATAACAGCGATGAAATATTTGCTGGAAGCGGTGGCATTTTTCGTTCCTCTGATGATGGTGAGAACTGGGATAACTTAGGTTTGGGCGATATTGCTATTCTTTCTCTAGGTATTAATGCGAGCGGTGATATTTTTGCCGGGACTTATGAATGGGGAGTTTACCGCTCAACTGATAATGGTGAAAACTGGACATACAGCGGTTTGATGGATACTTCTCTTTTTTCCCTAGCAATCAATGCCAATGGTGATATTTTTGTCGGTGCTTCACGAAGTAGAGGGATGTTTCGCTCCACAGATAACGGTGCTAGATGGACTAACATGGGCTTGAATGATATTTCTGTTTATTCAATTGCCATCAATTCCGCTGGAGACATCTTTGGTGGTACTTTTGAGGATGGTGTCCTTCGCTCTACCGACAATGGAGAAAATTGGTCTCAAACAGGATTAGAGTTTACTATTGTCTATTCTCTTGCCATCAATTCCAACGGTGACATCTTTGCCGGAACTCTTGGAAGTGGTGTCTTTCGTTCCACAGACAACGGAGATAATTGGACACAGATTAATACCGTCTTAACAGTTTATGATGTTCTTTCTCTTGCCATCAATTCCAGCAATCATATTTTTATGGGTACTGATGATGGCGGTGTATTTCAATCCACGGATAATGGTGAAAATTGGACAAATATCAACGAGGGATTGCTGAATACTGATGTTCCGTCTCTTGCTTTCAATTCCAGCGGACATATCTTTGCCGGGACTTTGTTTGGCGTATTTCGAAGTATCGAACCTACAACATCTGTACGAGAAAACGACATCGATATACCAACCTTCTTTTCCTTGAACCAAAATTACCCCAACCCCTTTAACCCTGTTACGACTATTTCATACCAATTACCAAAATCTGGATTTGTGAACCTGTCCATTTATAACCTAGCCGGTCAATTGGTAAAGACACTTGTTAGTGAAGAAAAAAGTTCTGGTGTATATTCAATATCTTGGAATGCAAATAATGTTAGTTCAGGATTATTTTTTTACAAATTGACTTCAGGTACCCAGACAATTTCTAAAAAAATGATTTTGATGAAGTAAAGAAATACATACTACGACAGCATAGGCAAATGAAGTTGTAGGAAAAGACGTACTGCAGACATTCCTGTCTGCCCCTTTCAATATTTTTCAAACGTGGCAGGCGGGGAATGTCTGTCCTACACAAAAGTTTTTAAACAATTCACGTTTCCGCCGACCAAATTATGGTTGGGACACGTCTATTAATTCCCTAACTTTATTCTCATAAGATGTTCATTCTATATACAAACAATATCGATTTTATTTTATGTGGATAAATACCAAATATTATTCCACGGTCCGCCAGCTGGCGGACAGATTCCAATCACAATATTTCACCAGATGATTATTTATTCCAGCCAGCAAGGGTAATATGAAGCAAAATTTTCAGCAAATTGACTCTGGTAAGCATTAAGGATAACTATGGCATTAATCCCACCACATTTTCTCGATGCTGTTGTTGCAATAGGTGTTGGTGATGATCCAAACCAACGTCAATGGATAGGCACGGGTTTCCTTTATGGTCTCTATGAAAAAAAAATTGATGATCAGACCAATCACTATATTATCTTCTTGATTACTAACGAGCATGTATTACGCAATCAGAAAAAGATATGGTTGAAGTTCAACGATTCCACCGGTAGCGGAAGCGTTGATTATCCAGTACGTCTGATCGCAACTAACGGAAAAAAATTATGGGCACAGCATTCTAAGGCAGATGTAGCAGCTTTCTTCATAAATGTTAATAAGCTAAAAAGCGAAGGGCGTACCTTTCATTACTTTCAATCTGACCAGAATGTAATAAAAATAAATGAATTGAAAGACCAAGGGGCTACTGAGGGAGATGGGGTCTTTCTACTTGGCTATCCAATGGGAATTGTTGGGGCTGAACGACAGTATGTAATTTGCCGTAACGGTTGCTACGCAAGAGTTAGGGATCTTCTAGATAAATCTAGCGATGACTTTCTTGTCGATGCGTTCGTATTTCCGGGAAATAGTGGCGGTCCTGTCCTGACAAAACCAGAGTTGACACACATCCAAGGGACAAAAGCGAACAATAAATGCCAACTGGTGGGAATTGTAAAAACTTATATTCCATATCAGGATATTGCGATAAGTAATCAAACGAAACGTCCACGAATAATCTTCGAGGAAAATACCGGTTTAACTGCTGTTGAACCTGTCGATTTTATAGAAATAACCGCTAAAACTGCCAAGCGTCGATTAAAAAATCGGATAGCAAGTGCTCGGTGGCGAGCCAAACGTAAAGATGAACACGCCTAACAAGGCGCTGCACAGGACACCGAAAACTTGCAGCGAGATTTTGGAGTTTGGAAGAAAATAAAAGGTTAGATTTAACTATGAATGATTATAGCACCAAGACTTCCACGCCGTTAGGTTTCAATAGAAATATTCACATTCAAATAAATCGTGTGATTGTATGAGTTGTAAGTTTAATGTCATAGAATATTTTGAAGAATTTTTAATTCCAGATTTACAGAAGATGATTAATGCCCATCTTCATCATTATGCGTTTATTGTAATTTGCCAGGGGATTGAAATCCTTGGTTCTTGTTTCGATCAAAAAGAATTTAATAACCACAAATTGTCTGAAACTAGATTTAGAATTGGCTTGAAAAAACTATTCAAGAATATCAAATACAAAAATAATCAGAGTAAATTATATCAAGTATTGAGAGGGCCGATGATCCATCAACTTAGACCGGGCGGAACAATTTATCTTTGTTCAAAAAACAAGGACAAAATTCCAAGTGAATATCATCTACAATTAACAAATAACAAGGCTATAATATTTGTAATTGAAGAGTTTTTTAAAGATTTTCAGAATGCATTTAGTAATTTCAAAAAATTGTCTACCAGTTCGGGAATTATAAATCAAAATAAAATTAAAGAAACGTACATAATGGTTGAAGATATAATTTTACCTGCAATCAATAAAGAACACCGAACTAATAAGAATATTATAGAAAAATTAATTGGTCAGATAACAAAATCTATCGACGATTAAGACAAAGTTAATCTTTTGAAACATGATAGACAGAAACACAGTATTATGCATCATCTGTCTGAAGTTGCATTTAAAGGAATTATTAAAAAAGGTTCGGGGGTTTTACTAAACTACATTATAAAATTCATAAGCTTTATAAATAAGCTATGGTTTAATCTTAATAAAGTGATTCAACTGCTGAGCAATGTACTTATTTCATTTTTTAGTATTGTGATTGCTGTTTGCCTTTTATTACCATCATCTCAACATTTTCTATCATTATATAAAAATTGGGATACAATTTTTATAGCTATTGGTGGCACCCTTGTAACGATATTAATCTTAACGTTTTCTTTATCAGTTATACCAATACAGCGCGCTGTCGAGTCATTTTCACCCAGTATATCAAAAATTTATCGAAATGATGCATTTAATAAAATTATATATATTACAATTGCTTTGTTTGCTTTATTATCATTTGTTATGAATTTTATATCGGCTATTTTTGATTTGAATGCTTCTATTTTGTTTCCTTATAATTTAATTTTTATTGGCGTCAGCCTTGATCTTCTTCAATTTCATCATCGACGTATAAGTTTACTATTAGATCCCAATACTGCTATCAAAAAACAGCTGAAATTAGTATTTAAATATATTGATAGGACTCAAAAGAGAATAACAATTTCTTCAAAATTGTTCTACTATTTATCACCCTATGTGGATAAAACCGGAATAAAACCAGTTGATTTAGAATCTGTATTCTACAGAAATAATATTCTTTATGAACGCAATATAATAAATCAAATAGGTGAGTTTGCAGAAATTGCCACTAAGTCACTATTTAAAAATGAAATTAATACTTTACGAATTGTTGTCTCTGCAATGACTGATGCGTGTATACATTTTATTAATAGTCGCAAGCGAAATATATCAATGTATTCCTCACCGTCTTCTTTTTATTTATTAAAACAGAGCGATATTGATACATCTTTAGACAAGATATATCAACATTACTTATTTATTGCTACTAGTGCAATTGAGCGAAATGATCAAGGAGCGACTATTTTGATCCTTGAAGCATTTAGTGATATAGCAAAATATCTAGCCAATATCAAAATAGATGGTAAACTAAATCAATTAAATGATATGATCTTTTCACCATTATTTTATTTGGAAAATATAATTAAAACTGCTCAATCTCATAATTTAGATGAGGTTGTACTAAAGGGATGTTATTACGTGGAAGATTTTTCAAATCAATTACCTAAGGATACAAGCTATTCCGATGACGCATTAAACAACCCAAAATTTTACTATGAAATTATTCTGAGCTATTTTATTTCAAACCAGTTTATACTTATAAATAAAATTCTAGAGACTCAATTTGGTCCATTCCTAATTTCATTAGAAAGGAATCACTACAGACTGAAATACAAACTGAAAATGGCGTTGGATTATATAAAAACACTATTCCCATTAGCACTTGTTTGTGAGAAAAAAAACCAATCTGATTTACTATATTTGCCGTTTTCCATGCCATATCAGATAACAAATGAAAAATCACTTACATATTTTATCCAGAAATCAACAATTCTTAATCAAGTTGATAAAAAAAGGAAGTTTGTTAGTCCTTATCATTACTTTTCAGAATACAACGGTGTGATTGCACATCATTTTCGATCTATTGCAGATAGTAATGATATTGGAAATAGCGGGTTTTTATGGCATATATCAAACTCAATTAAAAGCATTATACATTTACATTTTTCTATAATAGAAAATTCTCAGACTGATGTGTTCAATCATATTGAAGATCTTGTTAAAAATATTACATTGTATTTGTCGTTTTTCTGGAGCGCATTACACAAGTCAAAATCCATTAAATACTATTACGCCAGTTACATCTGTGAGATAATATCATGGGTTGGGCTTTATTGCCATACTGATAAAATTAATCAAAATGTATGTTTCCAAATTCTTCAACCCAGAATCACAACTATGTGTGTTTCCAACATTGTGGATGTTATTAATAGTTACTTTCGAACTGGAGAGGACAAGAATTATTACAATTTTGCAGATTTATTAATGAACTTATGGTACATACGAATTATATCACATATATCTAACGATGTTAATCTGATTGATATAATTGATTCTAAAATTGTAGAGTTAGATTTATTCCATGACGAAGATTGGCCTTCAATAAAAGAGGCTCTTGTGTTGCGACATAATCAGCTAACTGAAGAGCTTTTTTCATACTCAACAAGTGATTATTCACCTCCGGGAGAGTCTAAGCATATTTTAAGATCGATTATAAGTGAAAAGGAATTTTTAGAACAGCAATCACCGATTTGTATTGAGAACTAATATTATGAAAAAAGCAAAAGCCAAGATGATACTTGATAAGATTCTAATAAATTTCATTGAAGAAATACAGATCATAAACTATTATACTCATTTATCCCATAGCAGTTTTAGAAAATATTACACTCAATTTTTATCCATTATACCACCGGAAGCGGAAATCAAAATGGAACTACCATTTAGTGGTGCTAATGTTTTCATTATGGATCCATTTGACAATTGTAAATCTATTAGTTTCGGTGGAGTACATGTTAGTGGAAAAGAATATGGTGAAAGACTTGTGGAAAATCTGAACAACCATAACCGCCTTCTTATTGTACTAAGCTATGAAGCATTTGAACGATATTATCTTGACCTATATGCTGCTCTTGGATACTTGGACAAAAACCTATGGAATTGCGCAGACTTTGGCGACGTAAAATTGAAGAATCTTACGTATAAAAAGTTAGATTGGTTTCAAAACAAAGTACGGAATTCAAAGACTGGAAAGAAAATTCCGATAAGAAAGATTTTAAATTCAATGCGAAATAATTTTATCTTTTTCGATAAAACTGAAAGAAAAGGTGATATTTATTTACGGATGTGGATTGTATACATCCAAAAACTAAGACATGCGATTGTTCACAATCAATCAATATTACCAATAGATAGAAGTGGACCCCAAAAACTGAGCAGTGTGTTAGTGTAAATTCTGCATGAACT
>CAZIFK010000083.1:7391-10460 GCA_964538995.1 uncultured bacterium | reverse complement strand
ATTCTTTAAAATTAGCACCGGCGCGGGTACTGCCACCCCTTAAAACCGACCCGAATGTAACGTGTAATATCTGTCTTCCGGCTTCGTTTTCCAGATACTGGTTTTCCAGATCACTATCCTCCAATTGCTCTGGTACCGCAGTTAGTTCAGCTGATACATGATAGGTTCGTTTATCCATTTCAAAACGGCCACGGCAAAATTCAATTATTTCACGAAAAAGCGCTTTATCAGTTCTGCAAATCACCCGCAATGCTTCAAGATAGCTGGTTCCGGCTGTTTTTACGTGCAATAATTCACCGCTTAAACGACCTATTATCGGATAAATACTGAATTTATCCGAACCACTATGGATACTTAGTTTATACGGGCCACAATAATTAGCGATGGCTATATGCTGCCTGTATTGTTTTTCAAACTCGAAAATAGCACCTTTATAATCGATTCCTTTTTCAAAGTCACCAACAAAGCGAGGAGCCAGACTTACCACCTTCACCCCCATCCGCTTCAATTCAAGACCTACAAATAAATGCTCCGGAGGCGAAGTAGGTGTTTCGGTCTCATCGATCGACATCTCAACTTCAAACTGATCAGGACCGCAAGCTTCCGTTATCCATTGATACATGGCCTTCGTGTGGGCTAAAGCAACGTCATACTTTATTATTGCTCTAAGCAATTGGTTCAGGTTATCGAAGGAAATAGTAAATCCATTCTCCATTTCAAATGATTGCCCTCTATAACGGTTAACGAGATCAGAATCGGTTAATTTATTATCGGCAACTAACTGTTGGTAAGTATCAGACAGAGTTTCTTCCGGCATACTATCGGCATTATTATTCACGTGAGCGGACGGATCGATAGTAAAAAAAGTGAATCCCGCTTGCGCCATCCGCAGTACATCTTCGCGGGTTTGCAGATGATCGGCATCGGCGCCCCAGGGTTTGGTCCAATTACCTCTTTCCACAGCCAATACTGCCGCCTTCATTACCTCCTCCGGCTGCCTAGTGGTGCGGTGCAGCTCACGAATGGATTGCTGCGCAAAAATTGGTAGATAGGGTGTCCCAGTCACGGCTGCTATATGTCCCGGGGTTGCCAATCCCAGTCGATCTCCAAATCCGAAGGAGCGCTTCAGACCCAGAACAGAGGGCTTTTTATTATCAATCACCGGTGTAATTCCCGCATATCAATTTAACTGTTCCATTAATTGGGTTAACAATCATGTTAATAAGAATAGTTTTTCCTGCATTTTGATAATGAATCTGACCGCCTAAATAAAATTTTGCATATAGGTGATCGTTCGCTCTGCAGCCGTATCAGGATCGGGTAATGGTAGAATTTCAGCCGAAACGAATCCCTGGTAATTGACCTGCTTTAGAGTATCAATAATCTGTGGAAAGTCCAGATGACCTGCGCCGGGATACCAACGGTTGGAATCGGCAATATGAAAATGGTATAGTCGCTCCTTGGCTAACCTGATGCTTTCATAGATGGAAGGTTCCTCAATATTCATATGAAACGTATCCAGGAGCAAACCAACATTTGGATACTCTACTTTTTCCATTAATTCCATGCCTTCCTTAACGGTGCAAACCAGATCGCATTCATAGCGATTGATCGGTTCAATAATCAGTTTTACATGCTCATTTTCCCGGGCGCACTCCCGCAATGCTTCTACCAGCCAGATATCAGTCTGATGTGTCGATACATCTTTATCTCTAAAACCGCGAATCAGGCCGATAATGACCATTGCCCCTAACACTTCAGCCAGATGCATTTGAGCTTTAATCCGATCAATTGCCTGGTGTCTAATCGTCTGATCAGGGTGAACAAATGACAACCCCTCTTCACCAAAAGCTTGACCGGTCCCAATAGCGGGCACCGTTAATTCCAACTCAGTAAGCAACGATTTAATTTCAGCTCGGTTAACCAATTTAGGATCACGAATGGCTAATTCAATTCCGTCAAATCCCAACTTGTTTATCTTTGCAGCATTTTCTGCTAACTGCCCCTTATAGGCCAATGCAGAAAATTTAGCCGACTGAGTCGATAAAACAATGCCCAGCTTCATTTTTTTTATAATCCCATTTTGGGGATAGCGTAAATCGGTCGCCAGCCTTCTGTGAACGGTTCTTTCAAATAAGGTTCCATTTCGTCGGCTGTGCGCATGGTGGTTTCTTCGATCGGAGGTAATTTTCCTGGAGGGAATGCTTCGCGTATATCATCATGAACCAATGTAAGGTAGGACAGAATCGCGGCAATTGTTCGTTTGGCCTTAGAGGCTTTGGCAAGCGTGGGTTTACCAACTACGCCTTCAGGAATTGATCCCATCTCAATCGGGAAATGACCTTGACCTTCGGACCATTTGCTCGGCCTGGCAAAAGGATCGACAGCCTTATCAAAATGTCCGGTAGGGAGATACCCTTTGACCTCGGTCTCTTCAGCCAGAGACATTTCAACATACTCCGGTGCCAACAACAGCATGACCGATGTTTCCGCCTCGTCCGCATGGACAAAATCCATGTCCCAATCACCACCACGCTCTTTGGTACGGAAAAATTCGCGCACGGCACGATGCCAGTCAATGATCCGGAATAAACCAGGCAGGTTCCAGGTTTTCTGCAATTCCTGAATGGCTGCTTCTAACAACCACTGATGACCGTGATTATTAATCATGATAATTTTGCGGAAACCATCATTCCACAGTCCGACCATGACATCAATCAAGACCCGTTTCAACACTTCGTCTTCCAGGTGAATCGTACCGGGCATCCCGATGTGATGATGAGGATGACCGCCATAATTTAAAGGTGTCCAAACTAAGTTTACCGGGGCACCTTTTTTCGCCGTATAACGGCGCACACCTTCCAGAATCTGGGTCACCATAAAGGTATCCAGGGCTGTTACTGTATGACGTCCATGAAGCTCCGTGCAGCCAATCGGGATAAAAACAATATCGTTTTTACGACGATTTTCCACTACTCGCTGGCGAATTGTATTCTGAACATATACCCCCGGTTTACCCAATCCGGAAGGGGTGGGAATACCATAATCCTCTAAAATCCGATCGATCTC
>CAZIFK010000083.1:0-7291 GCA_964538995.1 uncultured bacterium | reverse complement strand
ATCGGTCCTCCGCCTAGAATTACGACATTTTCTCCGGGTCGTATGCCGCCACCCCGCTCGATGACAGCATTATATGCCACCGATGTTGGTTCGACCAAGCTGCCCAGTTCAAACATCTTTTGCTTGCCGTAAAGTTCTTCCAGATGATCGATGTTCCATAGATAGCGCGCATCGACCTTGATATATTTGGTATAAGCACCATCGATGGAAAAACCCAGTTCTTCCAGGCGCTCGCAGTGGTTCGGATAGCCATCGGCGCAGGGTTTACAGGAAGAGCACCAGATCATTTCCTCGGCACAAACCGCTTCCCCTGCTTGAAACTGTTTTCCGGTTCCTTTGTTGATTGCCTCTTTGCCGGCTTCTACTATTATGCCCGAGAACTCATGGCCCAAGGTGGCCGGAAAAGCAGTCAGACCAGGATAGAAAATGTATCCGGCGTCATCGCTTTGCAGCATGTGTACATCACTGCCACAAATTCCGCAGGCTTTAATTTCAATCAATACTTCCATCAGACCTGGCACCGGCACATCTTTTTCCACTATTTCAATTCGTGGATTACGCCAGACTTTACTTCCCAAATAGGTCAGTTTTCCATCTATATCCTTGGAACCCAATTTAAAATCAGATTTAGGATCCCATTTGGCATTTAACACTACAGCTCTCATAGCAACTCCTTTACTTTTTTAATTACTTGTATTTAAACAGATTTAACTGATGAACGTTCTACTAAGTATGTTTCTAACACAATCTTTTGTGTGCTATTTACTTCACCACGTATACGCATCATGATTAGTTTTAAACTTTCCTGGCCCATTTCATAGATCGGTTGATGGATGGTAGTCAGTGATATTAAAGGAAAGTCCAAATCATCATACCCGACAATTGAAATATCATCCGGTATTGAAATACCCATTTTCTCGGCTTGTGAATAAAATAACAAGGCGATACTATCATGGCCCGCAAAAACAGCCGTTACCTTGTTTTCTGGTTTTAATAAAGTCCGGACAAATTTTAAATAACGTCCTTCATTAAAGGGACCAGAGTGAGTTAATATCAGTTTTTCATCAATTGGGATTCCATGATCCCGCAGAGCTTTTTTATACCCTTCTAAACGATCACGTTCAGTATTAATCAAGGTGCTGAGCGTGATTCCAATTCGCTTATGCCCACGCTTGATCAGGTATTCGGTTAAATCGTAGGCACCTTTAATATTATCAGAGGTTACACAATCTATATCCACGGTCGGTAAAGATCTATCAACCAATACGACCGGAATTTTATTACGTTGAAATTTGTCAATTATGCTTTGATTCTGTCCATCGGATACAGCGGTAGGTACAAAAATTACTCCGCTTACTGAATTCTCTATCATCCGATCAGCATGGAAATCAGCTTTCAAATACAAATCGTCGGTATCACATAATATTAAGCTATGATTATTTTTAGCTGCTTCATCCTGGACACCCCGGGCCAGAACCGGAGCATAGCCGCGTCTGATATCCGGGATTAATAACCCGATTATGGTTTGAGTGCTTGGGGCTGCAACCTTTTCCAATACAAATGTTCCTAATCTTCGTTTGCGAACCAGATAACCCATGTTAACCAGATTCTGAATTGCCTGTCGAATTGTTGCCCGAGCCAATCCGACTACTTGACCCAGTTCTTCTTCCGTAGGAATACGATCACCAGGTTTAAATACACCCTGTTCGATCTGTTCATGTAACCAGGTTTGTAACTGAAAGTATTGCGGAATCGGGCTATCTCGATCAATAATCATGTTCAAACTCGGATTTATTTCTCTTCTTTTCCTGGTTTAATATCCATTTGTCTATACAATTATACGAATAATATTTTTCACTGTCACGCAATATTTTAACAATTTTTTTTTCCGGGACATTATCCTGAAATTTGAAAAGTAATTCAACGCTGGGGAGCACAACCTTTGTGTTCTGGCGATACCACCTGTCATTTACATAATTTTTACAATTCTCTGATACATGAAAGTACTCCTCAAGTATTATTGTTGAATTATTCGGCTTTATTATTTCGGAAATCAATGAGTGGCGGCACAGCCAATTGGGGCGAGCTATCATCAATCCAAAATGCTAACATCTGTATGCCAGTAAAATTAACCGCGTTTAACAATTGATCGTTAACACGAATTTTAGCATCCTCCCGTAAACTATTTAACCAAGCTGTTAATACCTTCTGACGTTCGTCTGGGTCTACATTTGCTATAAAGGTCGAAACACCCTTCCTGTATAACAAATACCTTTTCCATAAACCGTAATCTTTTTGGGCGGTAAGACTTTCATTCAAGCCCAATTCCAAAGCCTTTCTGTACAGATATTCGTCCCGAACGGCATTTTTTAATAACCGTACAAGATTTTTAATTAACCTTAGTTCATCACTTTCTTGAAGAGGAAAATTATATTGGTATAGTATCTTTAGTACATCCCGTATTGACCATATAAAATCAGGCGTAACAATGACAGGCAGATCCAAACGATCCAACTCTGGATTAAGGCTTAAACTGGTAGCCGGGGACAAAGAAATGAGTAATTCATTTATTGTTCCCCCTTTCACATAGGGTTGAAGAACACTGATCAGTTCCCTGAACCCTTCCGCTTTTGTTGTGACATGCCTTCCAGCCATTAAATTTATTACATATTCATTAGCACGAATCGTTTCCATCCGGGCTTTTAAAACAGTTGCGACCGTCTGCTGCTTTAGAGGGATTTGATCCCGCGACAAAAACTTATCTTGAACGCGATTTTTTACGAATAAAAGACCATACCCTTGCGTTAAATTGATAATATCCGAATATTCCCCCGGTTCAATCGAATAGGCCACCTTATCTATTAATACAGGAACCGCACCATCTCCCCAATGAAAGGAAGCACTGTCGATTCTCACCTGGGAGTTATTGCCCCACTTTTGCAGTATATCCGAAAAGGAATATTTGCTTTCAATTAACTCCTTCCATTCATTGACGATGAACTGGTTTTCAGTATATAACCCCACCACATCATTACGAAACAATGATTGAATAAACGCCTCGCGCAGTTCTACGGAGTCGGGCTTAATTAAATCTCGTACCTCATGATAAAATAACTCACGGATTAATGTCCGTTTGTTAATTAACTCCAACGCTTCATTAAATCCTGGTTCTTTATCAATTTGATTTTGTTGAGTCCAGTGACTAACTAAGTACTCATCAATCAATATATC
Organism: uncultured bacterium; assembly: GCA_964538995.1. Classification (GTDB taxonomy): domain Bacteria; phylum Fidelibacterota; class Marinisomatia; order Marinisomatales; family TCS55; genus JADFRD01. The sequence goes on along the minus strand of CAZIFK010000083.1, from coordinate 4,060 downwards.
TAATGCTTTCTGTTTGCGATTCGATTTATTCACACCCGGTAAAGGTGTCATTTCCAATCGCCGAACAAAATCATCCAATACAATATTTTGATCATTTACAGTTGCAATTATTTTGTACTCTGTTATGTTGTTTTCTTTACTACATCCATAAAAATAAAACATTGACAGGAGACCCAAAGAAAAAAATATGAATCCAAATTTTGTATGATTTCGCCTACCCATAATTATGTACAAACTTTATCATTTTATTTGGCTATGTTCTAAAGATAAACTGATTTGCATACTGTTTAAACCACCTTGTTAAACTCCGACGGAGTTTGTGTTTGCTGTGTTCAGTGCTTTTATAGACATACAATCCCTACGGGATTTCTTTTCATATTTATAGACTCCGTTAGGAGTCAAATGTCTATAACATCCAATCATAATAGATCAACAACGCCATAGGTGTTGAATATTTTTTATGTCTAATTCAGTTAGTTTATAGAACATAGCCTTTTATTTTTAATCCTATTATTATTTCGGCGCCGGATAGTCGTATAAATCGGACTTGACTATAAAAAGCGGTCCGCCAGCCGGCGGATTGAGTTAAGAACGATGGTTGCTAATTTCACAGAACTAGAGTCAAGTCTCCTCCTTTGTCGGATTCTTAACTCTAGTTCTGTGATAATTTTGTTTGTTTTCATACGACTAACACTTGCCAGTTAATATTAATCACCATCAAACTCTAAGCCTGTCTGTGATTATACCTTCGATTAAAACAATACAACGAGTAATATTCAAATCGTATTATGGATATCGGTTCTATATCAACCGTTGACGGTGGCGCCGGCCGCACCGGTTACAGGGTTCGTGGCACCCGCTCTAATAGAAGTTGTACAGACAAAAGTACGCATTCGACAATTTTGCTTTAGCGGCCCAACCCAACTTGTTGGTAAATATTTTCGATTAATTCAACATTTTTGTAGCCATCAATATGTGTTGCTAAAAGGTCCATATCGTCTTCTTGTTTTCCTAATAAACGAGAGATAAATAATAAATCTTCCTGAATAAATCCCCAGCGTTTTTCGATGGGTAAAGTAGAGAAGGTTTCCTGATTATAGGGTTGGTTTAATCCTGAACAATAGGTGACTGTTTCCATTTCATCGTTAGAGATAGCGAAATGATTTCCGTATACTTCTACGCGCTCAAAGGGATAAATCCAGGTGGTGTGCGCAGAAGAGGAAAACACGCCGTGTACGCCGTTTTTCATCTCAAAGATCATTGAAAAATCATCAACGCAAGGATATATCGTTTTTGAACCAATGGCGGTAACTTTTTTTACTTCGCCAAACAGGTAACGAACCATATCAATTAAATGAAGTGTGGACTCAAAAAGGAATCCTCCGGTTACTTCAGGATCACTGGTCCACGGCGGAGATTGTAATTCCCCGCGATTCATTTTAATATTAAAAGAAGCTGGAACTAAGTCTCCGCTGAGGATAAAATTCTTCATTTTTTTATATACCGGAGCGAATCGTCGATTAAATCCTATCTGATAAACAACGCCCGCTTCATTGACTGCTTTGACGATTTTTTCCGCATCGTCGATATTTAGTGCAAACGGTTTCTCACAAAACACATGCTTGCCGGCAGATAGAGCTTTGAGCGTTAATTCAGCATGTAACTTATTCGGCACGGTAATGTAAACAGCATCAGCATCCGAAAATACTTCTTCAATACTATTTCTGACAGTCATTCCAAAATCTTGGGCAAAAGCTTGACTACGATTTGTTTGTATGTCAAACACCGGTCCTAATGAAACTTCCGGGATGGATTTAAGATTTCCGGCGTGAGTTTTGGCAATGTTACCCGTGCCTATTATTCCGATTTTTATTTTATTCATAGTATATAATTTATCACTGATCTTCCATTCTATCTATAATCGTCTGATAATCAGTAGCTAATGGACCTTCCTTTTCCATTTTTATTGATGTTGCTGCGGCGGCAAATCGGACCGATTCAAGGGGTGATTGTGATAACCTGCAGACCAGGTAATTGGCTATACAAGTATCCCCCCTTCCCGTTCGCCCGGCAAATGATTTCGCTGTAAAGGGAGCTTCATAAATTGTCCCCTCTACATAAACCATTACACCTTCAGAATGGGTAATCACTATTTCTCTAGGGCCCCATTCAGATATTTTCTCTGCTGCTGCACCCATGTCTTTTTCACCGGTGATAACCTCAGCCTCAACATTATCTGCTTTTACTGTGTGAATTTGTTTCAATCCCTCCTCTTTGTTGGACCAATCTTTAAACACGAGTTCGCCATTTTCTCTTATGCGTAACACGCCCTGTAAATCCAATGAAACTTTTGGAAATTTTTGGGATAGATACCGGATTAACTCCAAAGATGTTTCCCCAGCCATAATTGCACCAATATGAAAAATCTTGGTCGTGATGTCCGGGATTTGTTTCAATTCAAATGGACCTGCAAATGCAATGGGTGTACAAATTCGTTCATTGAGATTGTTGTCTAAAATATATTCATTGCGTATTCCACTGGTCACATCAGCTTCTTGAGGGTACACCGATATTCCATTTTCATTAAATATTTCTAAGTATTTGAAATCCTTTTCCGCTAATCTCGTAATGACGGCAGTTCGACTATGAAAGTGAGATATTCCCAACCCGCCATAATATACTGCTCCGCCCAATGCGTCTTGCTCAACGTTTCCGTAGACCAGCTTATCTTTGGCAAAATGGCCCAATATGGCTAAATCATAATCCGCCTGTTTTATCATCATTAGACCTGTAGCGTTAATCCATCATAAGCAACAATAATATTTTCATACGGTCTAAGTTTTTTAACCAATTCTTCATGAGATAAATTATTATGCCCGATATGGGTGATAACAAATCGGGTTGAAGGATATCTTTTTGCAATATCCATTACCGTTACTACATCAATGTGGTCTGTACCCCCATCATAACCTGGCGTATGGAAAATGGCTACATCTGCATTTTTCAAAAGCCTTTTCTCGTAATCATCCAATTTATTTTCCGCCTTATCGCTAAAATGTATGATTTTTTTATCATCTTCCTGAAAAATCAAACCAAAGGTAGGTACTTTGTGGGAGACGGAAAAAGGTTTAACTCTGATGTTATTGATTTTAACGGATTCTTTTTCATGTAGAACATGAAACTCGCAGTTGTTGTATAACCTATCTGTTATTTCGAAATTGCCAAGAACAGACATATTCCCGTAAACAAGAATTTTTTCCGGCCAATATTCAAATACAGTTATACCACCGACATGATCAAAATGTTTATGGGAAAGAAATATTGCTGACAGGTGAAAGATTTTCTCTTCATTGAGTACTTGTCCAATCGAACTAGGTGTGTCAAATAAAATTGTATCCGATTTATTCGTTATTATCACAGAGACTGTTCGGCGACGATTTTTTCCTCCTTTTTCCCTTGTTGTAGAACACCTTTGACACATACAACCGACAGAAGGAATTCCACGCCCGTCTCCCGTTCCTGTAAATTTTATCTTCATTAGTTCTTTTCTCCAATTACCTGAAAATAATGTTTAGTCCAACCAAAATTACCGCAAGAACAATGCCAAAGTAACCGACAATCCGGGAATCAACAATAATCAGTTCTCTCCATTTGATCTTTTGTCCTGGTAAGAAATACGATATTCCCGCAATAATACCATAACAAAGCACGATTACCCATCCGGTTCGGTTCAGGTAATTCATATCAGGAAAGATGAAATATTTAAATGCAAGCGAAACAACGGCACTTCCTACAAAAACACTTGCCACAAGATTCCTGGGTGCTCGAGTACAAAATACTGCTGCCAGGATTAATATGGTAAAACCGGCTTTGATGTGATATGAAATTTCATTTGTCAGATGGGAAAGGGGGAAATCAAGCCCATTATACTTTATGTAAATGAGTGAAAATGCAAACAAAATTCCAACCAAGGTGGATACGCCAATGGTATTCTTCCCGACCCGGATCAATTGTTTGTCCGTCGCATTTTTATTAATTCGTCTCTTGTAAATATCAAAAG
>CAZIFK010000082.1:0-10572 GCA_964538995.1 uncultured bacterium | reverse complement strand
ACAAATCCTTTAATGACTGTAACCATCCTTCCACCACCTAATCGCTGCCGCCAGACTCTTAATTGTTGGTCTTTTACCTCCAATGTTATTTTTTCCTCATTTTCATTTTCTTCCTGAAAACCAGGAGAAGTAGAATAGACTACTTTTGTATTGCTAGCCATTATTTCAATAAAATTATTTTGAATGATTGAGAAAATTGTTGACCATTTATTCTTAAAAAATATACTCCGCTTGTCAGATCATTTCCTTGTACCATTATTTCATATTTACCACTTGAATATTTGGTATTAGAAATATTTTTTACAAATTTACCTTTTAAATCAAATAAATCAACACGGATGAAATCAGATGTTAGTAACTCAAATTGAATTTTAGTCGATGGATTAAATGGATTCGGATACGGGTTTGATATTTTAATTTGAGTCGGAGTTAATTGTTCAGGATCAACATTGCTTTGATCTTCACCAGCTATATCCAATACTCGGATTAAATGATCAGACGCATTATAACTATCCCATGCTTCTAAACCATACTCTGACAAAGATGCTGAATCCATAGTTAATGTATTGAGTACAAAATGCTTGGTGGTGTCCAAAACGCTGTCAGTATATAAAACGTAGTCGAGTTTCCCGGGACTGAAAGAACTGCCATCTCTACGCCATGTATAGTTCATTCGTTTATGACTGTGCCGGGAAAACAAATCGGCTATGGGTGTTCCATCCCAATCCAAAGCATAGTCAGACCCAAATGTTGTTTCATCTATAATATTACCTTCTGTTAAGGTAATAAGTTGTTCCCGATTTCCCACAAGATTGAAATCGCCGACATGGACAAAAGGTGTGTTATCGACCAAGACAAAAGGACCATTTCCATTTTCACGCCAATCACGCCAGTTGGCTACAAATTCATCTGCATCGTACTGCCTGCTATCATCATTGGCGCAACAAGCCAAATGTGAAACAAATATGATTAAATCGCTCCCTAACTCATTTTCTGTATCCAATAAAGCCACCATCGTCCTTGTTGACTCTGTTATGAAGTCCTGTGCTAAAACCGGATATTTTGAAATAATAATATTATCCCTGAATTGACTGCTGACATACCACTGGTCATCAGGAAACCATGAGCTGATTAAACTATGGAGCTGATTTGTATTTACTGCCATTTCCTGAAGAGCAATAATATCAGGATTCAATGATGTATACATTCTTTGAAAATATTCCTGGTATTCCGAATTCATCAGGTTTGAATACAATACATTGTGTGTAATCAAGCGAATATCTGTCGAATTCCGTTTTTCAAAAGAAATGGGCGTGGGAGGTATTATATAGTCTTCACCGATGAAAAAACTGACTCCCCCATTTCCATCCGGAATTTGATCAGAATTAGGAGGAGCTTCAGCGATGATTATTTTCCCCTGAATTAATTCGCTGGATGTTTCAGACATCAACGCTTCACTCGTTCTACTAATGGCAATTTCAAACTCCTGCGCTGTAATAGTCGGCGCCATACGCAATGTTAAATCATTCTGATAAACTGTAATAATGTTATCCATATAATAGTGGTAGCCGCTTCTGGTACCGAACGTCCAATCCAACTCTGCACCGATGCCACCAAAAGAGTATCCAGTTAAAGAATCATTATCAGCATCAATATATAAATGGACTGCATTCAAATCCTGCAGGAGCAATTCACCAGAGTGTAAAGAAAAATAAATAAATAAAAATTCATTATCATACGTGATTTTCAGATCGGCAAAATCGAAACCCATACCATCACCCTGTGGATCTTGATACGATAATGGAACATTATCCCAATCGTCAAATAGTCCGTCAATGGTAATTGGGTGGCCAGCTAGCAGAATTGAAAAAATTAAACCTACCGCCGATAATGCGGATCTCATGACTAATCCAGCGGGATTATGCCTTTGGAAGACCAATTTTTAAGATCATCCGATACATAGCTGTTTCCGTCTTCAGTGATGGCCAAATAAAAGTGATATTGTCCTTCACCTCCAGATAAGAATGACAGGGAAATAAAATTATCATGATCAGCAATCCGTACAAGAAATTCAAAGTTATCCCCAAGTATGGCTGGATTTTTATTCTTTAGTTGGAAAATATTGCCGTAATTCGTCATAACGGCAAAACCCATGATAGGTGGAGCAATTCCGAATGAAAAATGGACTGATGCAGTGACGACTTCTATTTTTTCTACCTTTTGTATATCTTCCAGGGCTTTTTCCAATTTTTCAATTAATAAAGAATCTACACTTCCGGGTAGGCCTTGCTCACCTGACGGACCTTGCTCACCATGGATTCCCTGCTCACCTTGAGGTCCTGACGAGCCTTGTTCACCCTGAGGGCCTGGTGGACCTTGCGTTCCTGGTGTTGAACAACCCATCCAGAAAATGAGTACTATAAGTAAAAAATGTTTCATCAGCCGGGGAATAAGAAAGGTAATGCTCTACTCCAAGCCATTGACATAATAATCAATAATTCTGACAAAATTGCCGAGGCAAAAAATATTATTGCTCTCTTTAGAGATTTGTTTTTATAAGAATTGATCATTCCCAGCGCATAAACCTGGTTTGAAAACATTTGATACATTTTTTCATCATCATTGGCGATATTTGAAAGATAGTTTGCGTATTCTTCTGATGATTTGAATGTACTGATACCACCAAAAAATGTAACGTTAATTTCAGGGCTGTCATCTCCCGGTGCATCTTTTCGAATCCTTGGTACAATAACGAGCATTAAATTGACAATTGCCAAAAAAGCAACGATAAAATAAACCACCACAAGAATGAATCTAAACCAATCCATCTGAATCTTTAAAAAATGTATAATAAAAAAGACCATGAATACGCCTAAGATGGAAAGAAGTGTAAATGCTTTCTGATCTGTACGCTGAATGATCTGTTGTTCGCTATCCAGCACATGAAAAAGTGCTTTTAAATTATCTCCGTTCATTTTGTTTCCTTAATTGGGGGAAAAAATTACAATTTTGATACATCACTCGCTACTTGTAATTCCAACCGGGAGCAAATTATTATTTTCTTTTTTAATGATCAAATATTCCCAATCTTTTATTTCCACAGTTGCATATATTGGGATATTCAACTTTTGTGTTTGGCTGGAGGGAATTAACCTGGTTTCAACTTTATTAACAAGTAAATCAACCGGCATATCAAAACCATCTATAACATCAAACCAACGATAATAAAATGTACTATCCTGTTGGGCAAACTCCAGTGTCGGAACTTTTCTGTTAAATAAATACTGATCAAAGAATGAAGTTAAATCGATTCCTATCTTTTCTGAAAAATAATCCCGCACATCTTCAGTACAAATAATACTTTTTGCATTGTCTACTGCAAATCCTTTTAATGTCTTAAAGAAAAGTTCATCATCATTGATGACATTTCGCAATGTATGAATAATCCAGGCTCCTTTATTATACGCATCAGTGAATCCCCAATAATTCTGGTTTCGAGGACCCACAATTGCTTTTTTATTACCGATATACTTTCTTTTTTGAATTAAATAATCAATGCTTAAATCATAGCCAAATAAATATTCGATGTACAAAACTTCAGAATATGTCCCGAATCCTTCATGAATCCACACATCTGCCGGATCGCAGGCAGTGATGCTGTTCCCCCACCATTCATGAGCTGTTTCGTGAAGAGTGATATAGTCGATAAATCCATAGAGCGATCGGGTTTTTGATTTATCAAATATTCTAAAATCATTCCCATACGCCACAGCCGTTTGGTGTTCCATCCCTAAGTAGGGAGTTTCAACTAACTTAAATCCATCATCCCACCATTGATAGGGACCAAAATAATATTCAAGCACACGAATAACTGTTCTGGCTTCTTTAAAATGTGCTCTGGCGACATCTTCATTATAATCCAAAACATAATAAGTTGCATCCCTGATTTCTCCAAGGGATTGGATTGTATCTTGGATGGCTATATAATGCCCAATATTCACTGAAACATTATAATTATTGATGGGATTGTTCACAAACCATCGATACTCTATTCGACCATCATTTTTCTCGACTGATTCGACAAATTTTCCATTTGCAACACACATAAATTCTGATGGAACTGTAATATTGATGGACATACTGTCTGATTCATCGGAAATATGATCCTTGCACGGCCACCAATGGCTTGCCCCTAAACCTTCACTGGTGACGGCAACAAACGGGCGGCCTGCTTTATCTGTTTCCCAGACAAAACCGTCATCCCACGGCGGACGTGGTGCAACCCTGGGAGTGCCATAATAATAAACTGTAAAGAAAAATTCTGATCCAGCAGTGACATCAGGGAATTTTACAAATACGGCATCTTCCTTTCGGGTATAACTCAACTCATTGCCGTTGTATTCAATCTTTTCAATAATCATTTCATTACCCAAATCAATCTGCAGCGTTGAAAAATCGTTTACTGCCAGAGCTGTGAATGTATTGTATCCGGAAATGGTTTTATTGTCAAAATTAATATCCAGATTCAGATCGTAATGATTCACAGTATAACATAATCTTTCAGGAGAGAGATTGCCCATGAGACGATTTCGTTCTGTTAATTCCGGGTAGGTTTCTGATTCTTCAGGATTACTCAGCGCGCGTTCAGTTCGTACATATGCAGAATCTGTACGTTTTAATGATAAAAGATGTGAACAGTTAAATGAAAATATTGAAATGAAAAATAATATTAATAGACGGTGCATTGAATAATCCTTTTTTGAAATATGCCGTAATCGTGATATGCAAAACATAATACATAAAACATGTTGGCTGAAATGTAGAACGTATAATGTTAATTAGAGAATATTTGTTTCACGATTTATTTAATTTCATTATCATTACAAAATGAACGATAACGCATATCCACTTTTAAAATATGCGTACTCCACCACTTATTCAAAAATATTAGTAGATCATCGGGAACAGAATCTATATGACCCATTTGATCCAAATTAAATTTCATGATTTTCTTCTTGAATTTAGTATGCCGAATCACGTGTTCGTCATACTCCGGGTAACCATAATCTCTCATAAATTTTTCTTCTTTTTTAAGATGTACCCAAAAATATTCGGTCATTTTTCCCAGTGCAGCAGTTAAGCTTTCGGATCGTACAGTAAGATTTTTTCGCCCAATTAAATCATTTATTAAGTCAAAAATTATTTTATGTTGATCATCGAATTCTTTTACACCGACGCTGTATTTTTCACTCCATAACATTTTTTCCATTTTGAATACCTATTTTTGATGCTTTATAATTATTATTTTGAACAAACCGATATATGCTCTAGTCCTCATTTGAGATAAGGCGAAAACAATCCTTCAAAATTTTTCAACGTATCTTCTATACTGAATGGTATCATTTGGGAAAACGTATCCAATATCGCTACAGCATTTAAGTTAGCATCTTTTTCTGTCGCTTTCTGTAAACGTTTCACGAAATTGACATTTATATTATGTATCTTTTTATAAACACCTATCAATTCCTTCATTTCATAATCCGGATCTAAACCATGTTGGACTCTCAGATATTGAGCCAGCTGATACATTGATGTTGTTCTATAAACGGTTTCTTCGATAGATGCAAAAGGCAAATGAAATCGAACCATCGGTCGGAGTTTATCAAGGTCTTCACAGCCGCTGGTTACCATAATGATTCCAATTAAAGAGCCTAATGCTTGTTGCACAGAAATTTGATTTTTGAAATATAGGCGTTCACTGGTTTCTACAATTACATCGATAACATCGTAAGAAAGTACATCCTGAAAATGATCGATCAGGTCAATGGAATTAACAGCCAGGGGGCAATAGTCAATTCCTTCGGTTTGTTTGGTACAATCGTCGCATTTCATATAATCCAATTTGCACCAAAATGGAATATCTGGTTTCTCTGGAGTGATCAACTCACAGGTTTCCGAGTCCAATGTAATTTCATATTCAATAGTCTTGTCATCGGGAAATACAAACTGGTATCGTATTGTTATATCTGGATTAGAGTTCATGATGTCAGCTCCTTATATTTTAAAATATTACGAAATGAGTATTTCATTTTAACCTCTTTCGGATTAAATCAATTCCACATTAACACGTTGAATTTAAGGTTATCAGTTATTTTAGTAAGTGTTTCATTATAGATTACATTTTGTATTCGTTCATCATTATTAATTTTGATCAAGTATATTCTTCAAAGGATACTGTTTCTCGTTCAGTCATTATTCCTCCTGTTTGATTGCCATGAAAGTTCTATATAAAAGGCGTTGCTATCTCGTAGGGTGTATATGATTCTCATTTATTGTTGGACGTTCGTAGTTTTTTCCTTTTAGTTTCCTTTTTTTTCATTCAATAATGGTATTGTGTACTCATTGTACAAATCAAATAAATATTCAATCCTTGTCGCTTCATTGGTAAACGCCTGCGGGCGATAGCACAAATCTACTGCTTTGTCTAATTCTTGATGTGCTTTCACTAATTTTGGAGGCATTGTTAATGGGTCATATAAATCGGCTAAACTACTTTTAGTAAATTCTGCTCTTACATCTAATACCTTTTGTGATTTTTCTTTTACTTTCTTTTTATTCTTTGCATTTGGTTCTTTTGGCCAAGGATAATTATTGTAAACCACATCTTTAGAGTATCTAAAACGGTTTTCAAGTCTTCCACAAGTGTATTTTACCCAAGCCATATGCATTTCAGACATTAGTACTCCAAAATTGTAAAATGTTCCATTTGGGATTGCTAACATTGTGTCACCTACGATACTGTTTTTGTTAAAAAATCCCATTGGGATATATTTTCTATTTTCTGATGATACTCTTGGAACTACAATAAATGTGTCTGGTCTATTTCTATCTCGAAACAATGTAGGTGTAGCAGCGTGTTTTTGAGTTGAAGGTGCTATGCTAGCAAGTCTAAACTGTTTTACTGCTTCAACTCGTTCCAACACTTTTGGCATTGTTCTTAATTCTTGTGGACTAATATCAACAAGCCATAAACACCAACGCTTTTTTTTATTCAAAAATTCTCTTGCACTTATCAAAGGGAAAAAGAATTTATGAGATTTGGGTTCTTTCATTACAAACTGTTCTTTTTCTTCGTTTGTAAATAAGAAACTACCGCCATCTAAAGGCATATTCCCAAAGGCCATTTTAGGAACGTTGTTTATTGGTTTACTTTGTCTCGTAATTAATAGGTCTTTAGCATTTGCAAGATATGGATTTATGTTTTTTACAATTAATTCGTCAGGTTCACCTTTAATATCAGAATATGTAAACAGTTTCTTATTTGTTGTGTCAAAATTTGCAAAGCCAACGATAACACAATAAACAGCTGCCTTTCCTTTAGCTTCGTTACTCCACTTAAAAGTAGTATGTGCAAAATGAATTTTTATTTTGTATTTATTTAACAATTCACCCCAAAGTACGCTCACTTGTTCGCCTTGTGTAATCGAATTTGTAGAAACAAATCCAGTTTTAATCTGTGTACCTTCAATAAATTGAGATGCTTTTAAATACCAAGCAGAAACATAGTCAAGTATTTTTCCATTTTTTACACAGTCAAAAACAGCAGCCATTTCTGTTCTTTGGTTTTTATTTAAAAATTTTGAACCAATAAAAGGCGGATTACCTAAAATATAACTCAAATCACTTTTCGGAATAATTTCTTCCCAATTTAATCGTAGTGCATTTCCATTCACAATTTTGGCAGATTTCTTCAAGGGCAATCGTGCAAAGTAATGTCCGAATTCTTCACTGACACGTAAATTCATTTGGTGGTCCATCAGCCACAATGCGACTTCCGCAATTCTTGCTGGCCACTCGTCATATTCTATTCCGTAAAATTGATCCACATCAAGCCAAATAATGGTTTCAATATGGGTTACCATTTGCCTTTTATAAATGATGCGTAATATTTCCAATTCGAGTAAACGGAGTTCACGATAAATGATAACTAAAAAATTTCCACAGCCGCAAGCCGGGTCCAGAAATTTCAAAGTGGATAATTTTTTATGGAATTCCTGTAACTTTTTTGCATTGCCTTTTATTTTATTGAATTCAATGTGAAGTTCATCTAAAAACAAAGGTTTAATCAGCTTTAAAATGTTTTTTTCAGATGTATAATGCGCCCCGAGGTTTCTTCTTTCTTTAAGATTCATTACGCTTTGAAACATACTGCCAAAAATAGCCGGCGAAATTTTACCCCAGTCCAAAGCACCTGCTTCCAATAATATATCTCTCATTTTTCTATTGAATGCGGCGATGGGTAATGTTTCTTCAAACAGTTTTCCATTTACAAAAGGAAATTGGTTTAAACTTTCATCCAAATTTTTCAGACGATTATCTCTAGGTGTATTCAATACCTGAAAAAACTGTGCAAGAATGGCTCCTAAATCACTGCCGTCTTCTTTGGTTCTTTCTTCGATAAGGAATCTTAAACCATCTTTTTGAAAAATTCCGGTATCGTCGGCAAACAAACAAAAAAGCAAGCGAACCAAAAAGACTTCGAGCGAATGTCCTTGATAGCCACTTTCGTCCAACAAATCATGTAATTTCCCCATGTGATAAGCCGCTTTTATATTGACTGGGTCCTCTTCCTTATATGTCCGTTTTTGGTATCCGGCGATAAATCCAAACAGTTTTACATTTTTATGAAAATCCTTAATATGAAATTCGTGTTCGGTTTTTTCGTCTAAATCGTAGAGTTTAAATCGTTCAAAATCAGAGACTAAAATATATTTTGGCAGCTCGTATTCTTTTATGCCTGGGAAATAATCCGTTGCTTGTTCGAATGCTTTGGTTAAATCTTTTCCTTTTGATTTTTGTTCGACTAGAAGCGTTCCCTTCCAGAATAAATCAATAAAGCCTTGCTTGCCACCCAATTTTTTTACAGGTTCTTCAAATGTAGCTACTCTTCTACGAGAAATTCCAAATACATTAAAAAAGTCATTCCAAAAGGTATCCTTTTCGGCCCTCTCTCTACTTTCTCCTTTCCATTCCTTTGCGAAGATTAAGGCTCGATCTTTTATTTCATTCCAACTTAAAGCCATTATTTATTTTTCTCTTTATTTGGTTTTATTAGTAGGACTCTTGACATTTTGCAATTCATAGTTATCAGTTAGTACGTCATTAAAAAAAGGTTTGTTATGCGATTATTCTCCAACCCATGTCCTAATATTATTGAAATTAATGGAATCTATACTTAAACTCGTTAAATATCCTGACAGTCTAAAATCATCAGTTAAAACTAACATTTCATGTTTTCTAGCACCTTCGATAATTCCACTATCGGTTAAGCCGAACTTAGTAAAACAATTAGACCGTGATAACTCTGTGGAAGACTGATAGCTCTCTTTGAACATCTCTAGCAATTCTGAAAAAATAGAATAATAATCAGGCTTTAGATCGCTTGCTAGTTGATTGAGTAAATTACTGACTTCGGTGAGAATGTTTGGTGTCGTAAACACTAAATCAAACAGGTTTATATAGCGACAAAGAAGCTCATAATCCTGTATTGTGAACATTTTTGTTCTTTTGAATAAAGAAATTCTATTTTGATCACAAGAACCTACAAAGTAAAGCAAAAGGAGATTGCTATCAATAATAGTTCCCCTTTTTCTATATTTATCTAAGTTCCTTTCTATGTTTTGTATCATCTCACGGTTCTGATTTTCATTGAAATAATACTACCAGATTCAGAATTTATCGTTAGCGATTTATACTCTCTTTTTTGTACCGTACCCGCCATTTGTGCTATGCCAGTTGTTGGAGGAGTAAACCCTAAAGTGATAAACCAATGCTTTTCATCATCTGAAAACTCCACTTCCTCAAGGGCCAAATTTGAATAGTCTCCTTGATATAATTCTTCAAAGTATAAAATAGCATTTTTAACTGCTTCTTTAACATCAATCATATTTATTTCTCCTTTTTTATAAAACGGTAGCTAGTTGGTATTTTTAATAAAACCTCTCTAAAAGTCATCCTTAAGAATTTCACATATTTCATTTGTTAGATTGGATAACCTTTCCTCTAATTCTTATTTATAACCGGTGAGATTGATTGGAAATTTTGTCGAAACATGGAATTTGTAGTTAAACATTACTTTGAAATGTAAGACTCAACATTAGAAAATACAAAAAGTCCTAATCATTGGATTCAAGGTTTTCAAAAATGGATTTGTCGGTTAGAAAGGTGTACCTGCCAAATATTTGAGCCGGCATTTCCATTGATTATTGATGATTACCTTTTAATTTTTAATAGCAAATCACCTTCAATAGGCACAAATTTTGACGCTGATTTAATCAAAGAACCAGCTGTGAGTTTAGCCACACCATATACTTCAACAGAAACACCGAAGTCATTTCTTATTTTGTCTATCAACAAGTCAAAATCACCATCCCCGGATGCTAACACAACCACATTGGATTCCTTAGCATATTGCATCATATCAAGTGTAATACCAACATCCCAATCACCCTTTGCGGAACCATCACTTCTTTGAATATACGGCTTTAATTTTACTTCAAATCCAATTCCCCT
>CAZIFK010000081.1:0-10664 GCA_964538995.1 uncultured bacterium | reverse complement strand
GATATATGACGTTGCGTAATCCAAAGATAAACTCGTGGATATTGGGCTGGAAATAGTTTCAATACGCTTTCCTCTGATATCGCTATCATTTGGGACTAAAAGCCAATAATTATTTTCTGTAAAGTATATATTTTGATGATGGTCAATTGTTTCTCCATCATAGTTAAAGCCATTTACTCCACGACCGTAAAACAAAAATAAATCATCATTATCCAAAGATCCATCATTTTCTCCGTCTACACGCAATGCAATTTCAACGAGATTTTCAGGAATATCTGAATAACTAATCGAATTGATTACAGTTATACTCCGATCCCGGCCAAGAGCCGTTGAAGTAAATAACATAAATGAACGAGGATCGCTATTTTGAATCGAACTATTCAACGCTGTCAGATAAGCGCCTGTGAAGGAATACATTTTATCTTCTGTCACAGAGAATTTTATCCACGTTCCTGAAGGCAAATCTGCAATCTTTTTATGTTTTTGTTTTTTAAACTGAAACCAATTTTGTGCTTCATTCCAGTTGATTATTCGATTTTTTAGAAATACAGCTTGTGATTTGTTTGCAGAAATATGGGTTTTACTTGATTGTGGAAACGAAATTTCAATATAATAAGTCTGGTAGTAATAATTTTCTTCGATTGAGGGATTTACTTCCAGAGTGGCTGTCTCTAACATGCGTACTTTTTGCTGATTGATCCACCGAACGCCAACATTATCATTTTCGATGACAAAAGGGTTTTTGCGCTTATTCAATCCCCGAACATTCAAGATGGGTAATTCATCATTCGGAAGGCCAATGAGAAGCGTAAATGGCTCCAAGTCTCCTTGAGTTTTTACATCGAAATTGATATGAATGACAAGTTTTTCAACTGTGGACTGTTCTACTTGCCATTGTACACCTGCACTAATGAATGATATTGAAAACAATATAGAAAAAAGTCGCCTGAAAAATTTCATATGAAAATTTAGTATGTCTGTACAGTATTGAATTTTGATCGAGTAAATGTGTAAGTTTGTTTAATAAAATCGAACGTGAATTTAGCAGTTCAGTTCCAATTCTTTATTTAAATTAATTATTAGAGACCTTTGCAAAACCTATCGCAAAAATTAAAAAGTTTAAAATTCACCTGCTTTTCGTTGGAAATCTTATTAATAGCTACCGCTATTAATTACCTTTTCCGCCTTCCCGCCTGCCACAATCATAATAAAAAGAAAGGGGCGGGCAGGAATCAGGCAAATTTTATTCTTTTTTCTCCACACTATAAGTTTCGCAAAGGTCTCTATTAGGATGTCCCCGTGTTTGATTTAGAAATAATTAAAAATGTATATGATTCTATTGTAGAAAATATTTCTACTGCTCAAGATGTTATTGGTCGACCCATGACTCTTTCAGAGAAAATTCTTTATGCTCATTTATTTAATTATGAAAATATCGAAAAATATGTTCGCGGTGAATCTTATGTAGATTTCGCTCCGGATCGAGTTGCTATGCAGGATGCAACTGCACAGATGGCTCTTTTACAGTTTATGATGGCTGGTAAAGATAAAGTGGCTGTTCCGTCAACAGTACACTGTGATCATCTAATTCAGGCCAGAGAACATGCCAGCTTTGATCTGTCTGAAGCCATGGACATTAATAGTGAAGTTTATGATTTTCTTGAATCAGTTTCGAATAAATATGGAATTGGTTTCTGGAAACCTGGAGCCGGGATTATCCATCAGGTTGTACTGGAAAACTATGCGTTTCCTGGTGGAATGATGATCGGCACAGACAGCCATACAGTAAATGCCGGCGGGCTGGGAATGATTGCCATCGGTGTCGGGGGTGCCGATGCTGTCGATGTTATGGCGAATATGCCTTGGGAATTAAAATTTCCTAAAATAATCGGAGTTAAACTAATAGGAGAGATGAGCGGCTGGACATCAGCAAAAGATGTTATTCTAAAAGTAGCTGGGATTCTTACAGTGAGGGGTGGAACAGGTGCTATCGTTGAATATTTTGGACCAGGCGCAGAAAAATTGTCCTGTACAGGAAAAGGAACCATTTGCAATATGGGAGCTGAAGTCGGTGCAACTACATCTATTTTTGCCTACGACAATCAGATGGCGAAATACTTACGAGCAACAGGGAGAAGTGGTGTGGCTGACCTTGCAGATGTCATCGCTAAATACTTACGGGCTGATGATGCAGTCTATGAGAATCCTGAAGAGTATTATGATCAGGTTATTGAAATAAATTTATCAGAATTAGAACCACATTTAAATGGTCCCTTTACGCCTGATCGAGCCACACCTATTTCTGAAATGACAGAAACAGCAGCTAAAAATGATTGGCCGACAAAAGTGGAAGTGGGGCTCATTGGCTCCTGCACCAATTCATCTTATGAAGATATTTCAAGAGCTGCATCTATCGCTAAGCAGGCTGTTGAAAAAGGTTTAAAAACAAAAGCAGATTTCACTATTACGCCTGGTTCTGAACAAGTCCGTTTCACAATTGAAAGAGATGGATTCATTGATATATTTACGGAATTAGGTGGAAAAGTGTTTGCAAATGCCTGTGGACCTTGCATTGGTCAATGGGCACGGCATGGGTCTGAAAAAGAAGAAAAAAATACGATTGTCCATTCATTCAATCGGAATTTTGCGAAACGAGCCGATGGAAATCCCAATACACATGCTTTTGTTGCATCACCCGAATTGGTAACCGCACTGGCCATTGCAGGCGATTTGACGTTTAATCCTACAAAAGATACTCTTGTCAACGAAAAGGGTGAAACAGTCATATTGGAAATGCCTGTGGGTGATGAATTACCTCCCAATGGGTTTGCAGTCGAAGATATAGGTTATCAAGAACCATCAGCAGAAGGAAGTGGAATCAAAGTAAGAGTCAAATCGGATTCAGAACGATTACAATTGCTAACACCCTTTGAACCATGGGATGGAAAAAATATTTCCGGAATGAAATTGCTGATAAAGGCTAAAGGAAAATGTACCACAGACCATATTTCTATGGCAGGACCCTGGTTGAGATTCCGTGGTCATCTGGATAATATTTCAAATAATATGCTTACTGGTGCAATGAATTTCTTTAATGGAAAAACGAACAGTGTAAAAAATCAACTAACCGGAGAATATGGTCCCGTTCCGGATGTTCAAAGAGCGTATAAATCGGAAAATATTCCGACGATTGTTGTCGGCGATGAAAATTATGGTGAAGGATCATCCAGAGAGCATGCAGCCATGGAACCAAGACATTTGGGTGTACGAGTCGTATTAGTTCGTTCTTTTGCACGCATTCATGAGACAAATTTGAAAAAACAGGGAATGTTAGCATTGATATTTGCTGATAAAGCTGACTACGATAAAATCCAGGAAAATGACATATTTGACTTCATGGATCTCAACGTTTTTTCTCCTGGAAAACTACTTACTTTAACAATTACACACGAAGATGGATCCTCCGACATTATTTCCTGCAATCATACCTACAACGAAACTCAAATTAATTGGTTTAAAGCAGGATCCGCTTTGAATTTGATCCGTGCACAAAATGGTTGAAAGATTGATGAAAGTACTCGTTTCTGACCCAATTACTGATGCTGGAATGGCCATCCTGAAAGATGCCGGATTTGAAGTAAAATATTTACCTGATGCTACACCCGAAGAAAAGGCAGAAGCCTGTAAAGATGTTGCAGGTTGGGTTGTTCGCAGCGGAACGAAAGCAACGGCTGATATGATAAAATCTGCGAAACAATTACGGGTCATTTGTCGTGCCGGAGTTGGCGTAGACAATATTGATATTCCTACTGCAACGCGTAAAGGTATTCTGGTCATGAATACGCCCGATGTAAATACATTTTCAGCCGCTGAACATACTGTTGCCATGATGTTAGCCCTTTCTAGAAATATACCGATGGGTCATAGCACTATTATGGGGGGAGGATGGAATCGAAATGCGTATGTTGGTACAGAATTGCGGAATAAAACGTTGGGAGTCGTGGGCCTTGGTAAGATTGGTCGGGAAGTCATTCAACGTTGTCGTTCATTTCAAATGAATATTCTTGGTTTTGATCCATATGTCAGTCAGGATAGCTTCAATAAAGAAGAAGTCAAAGTTGTAGAATTGGACCAGTTAACAAAAGAAGCAGATTTTATTACGTTACATGTTCCATTGACAGATTCCACTAAAAATCTATTTGATTATGAACGCTTGTGCGCGATGAAACCAACCGCGCGGATTGTTAATGTTGCCAGAGGTGGAGTGATTGATGAAGCTGGATTAGCAAAAGCATTAAACGAAAATAAAATAGCCGGCGCAGCAGTCGATGTGTTTGCTTCAGAACCGGTTAATAAATCAAATCCACTGGTTCATGCAAAAAATATTGTTTTAACTCCACACCTTGGTGCGTCCACAAAAGAAGCAAAAGAAGGAGCAAGTCTGGCAGTTTGTGAGCAGGTACGAGACTATTTACTATATGAAAAATTAACTAATGCCGTCAATATGCCTGTTGCGAATTCGGGAAAGCTGAACGAAAATTAACTGCATTTGGATTTGTCTGAAATCATGGACAAATTGTAAAGTCAGCTTGGATCACAGATGACCGATAAAGTGCAAATTGAATGCGTTGGTTATTGCATCAGAGCTTATTAAGCTGCAAATATGATAATTCAAAAAAGCAATTAATTGATTAACTTTAAACAAACTTATGAATTCATTTATTATTAATTGGGGTTTTTTATGACAAAACTTTGGAACGACTTAAAGAAAAATATGAAAGAATGGGGCTCCGTCGCTGTTGAAAAGGCAGAGGAGGTTAGCAAAATTGCTGTTGCTAAAACAGAGGAACTTACCAAAATTAGTAAACTCAAAATTGAAATCCATCAGCTGCAACGTGACCAAACAAAAACTTATGAAAATTTAGGGCGGTTGGTCGCTTATCATGCCAAAGAAGAAAATATGGTCAATTTCACTGGAAATAAGGAATTTTATCGGTCTTTACAAAAATTGGATGAAATTCAAGAAAAGATTGATGATAAGGAAAAGGAAATTGAAAACGTAAAAGAAGTATTTGATATAAAAGAAGATGAAATTGTATCGGTCTCACCTGATGTAGTGGAAAAAGTAGACCAAGAGGAAATAGTTGAATCTGAGGAAGTAGTGGATGGTGAAGTAGAAGAAACAAAGGAGATAATTGAATCTGATGAAGAGGATACTGATGAAAAATCAACTTCAGAGTCTCAATCGAATTGACGAAATCTCCTCGTACTAACGAGCGCAAAGCTCTTGAACTTTATTTAAATGAAATAAAAAAAATAGAACCTCTAACACCAAAACAAGAGGTTCAATATGCTAAAAATGCCCGGGAAGGGGATAAGGATTCCTTTCAAAAACTAGTCACCCATAATTTACGGTTTGTCGTTGCTGTGGCTAAAAAATTCCAAGGACAGGGAGTTCCCTTTGAAGATCTGATTAATGAAGGAAATCTTGGTCTTATTAAAGCAGTTAATAAGTTTGATGAAACAAGGGGGTTTAAATTCATTTCTTATGCCGTCTGGTGGATCACTCAACACATACGAAATGCCATTCATAAAACGGGACGGACAATTCGACTTCCGGCATATATAACTGAATCTATGGGTAAACTGTATCGACAATCCCTTGAGCTTGAGCAGGAATTTGAGCGCGAGCCATCTACAGAAGAATTAGCGGAAATTTCTCAGACAACCATAAAATGGATTGAAGACCTTGTGAAAGTTTATCGTGGTCCAATTTCACTGGAAGACAGCAGTAATGAAGACAAACCGATGATTGAATATTTGATATCAGAAGATCCCAGGCCTGAAATGCAGTTGATGAAGGAATCATTAAAAATAGAAATTTTAGATTTGATGAGTTTGTTGAAAAAGAGGGAGGCTTTTGTTCTGTCCGAATATTATGGACTTGGGAAAGGCGATCCAAAAACACTGGAACAGATTGGAGAAGAAATGAATTTGTCCAGTGAGAGGATTCGGCAAATAAAGGAACGGGTATTACAACGTTTACGTAAATCCACTACATCTCATCTACTGAAATTGTATTTAGGTTAGCATTTGGTTTATATAGGTACAAAAACTTAAAATCTAGACACTTATAAGTATTTTTATCCATGTTTGGTAGAAAAAAGAGAAATCATAAACATTATATCATTATTTCAACCGATGACAGAGGTATACGTCAACGTAACGTAACTCGTCGCCGCATTTTTACGTTGATGTCATTGGCTATCGTCGTTTTAGCCGCAGTTTTCTTTTTCAGTGCTGATGTATTGACAAATATACTATATATATCAAAAATTGAAAAAATTAAACAACACTATTCCACATTGTCTACGACGCTTGTTGACTTACAAAATCAGATGAGTGAAATATCCTCTACAATAGAAACCATAGAGGATAAAGATAAGGCACTTCGGACGTATGCTAATATACCTATCGTTGACCAGGACATCAAAAAACTGGGTATCGGAGGTGTAAGACTGGCTGACAATACAAGCATCAAAGATGAATTCACTGATCGCTTAAAGTCACTTGAAATGGATGTAGATGCCCTTACAAGAAAAGTCAAATTAGAATTGTATAGCTATTCCGATATCTTTGATAAAGTTACTGATAATGTAGATGTGATCCATTCCATACCATCTATTCGACCGATTGAAAGTGGATATTTAAATTCCAGGTTTGGATATCGTAAAGATCCGATGAATGGCAAAGTTCGTTTCCATTATGGACAGGATATCACAGTCAATAAGGGTGAAACAGTATTTGCACCGGCCAATGGAACCGTGAAAGATGCGCGTTATATGGGTGGATACGGCAAAGTGATCAAGATCGATCATGGCCATGGATATACAACATTGTATGCTCATCTATCAAAATTACATGTAAAAAAAGGTCAGAAAATTAAGCGAGGTGAAAAAATTGGTCTGTCTGGTAATACCGGAAGATCTACTGCACCGCACCTCCATTATGAAGTCCATCGTTATGGCACACCACAAAATCCTCTGGATTATTTTTTCAGTGGTTATCTCAAGTAAACTGAATCATATTTTCGATTCAGTTTATTATACCCATGTCTAAATTATATTTCATAGAAACCTATGGTTGTCAAATGAATGTAGCCGATTCTGAATTGGTTGAAGGGTTGTTACAAAAAGAAGGATTAATACAAACAAATAAAATGGATGACGCCGATGCCATTTTCGTAAATACCTGCGCCATTAGAGAACACGCAGAAGAAAAAGTACATTCACAGCTTGGCCGTTATTATCGAATAAAAAAGCAAAAACCAGATACCATTATTGGTGTTTTAGGCTGTATGGCTCAACATTTGAAAAATGATATTCTTGAAAATAGACCGTATGTGGATATTGTTCTCGGCCCTGACTCATACAGGAAATTGCCTGAAATTATAAGGAATAGGGTAAATAGAACTGACCATATAGTTGATACAACGTTATCAAAGTTTGAAGTGTATGACGATCTGTTCCCCAGTCGAAATGAAGGTATCAATGCATGGATTTCAATCATGCGTGGGTGTGATAAATTCTGTACATTTTGTATTGTACCTTTCACTAGAGGTCGGGAGCGGAGCAGAGCTGTAGATAGTATTATAAGCGAAGTAAAGCAAGCAGTATCAGAAGACTTTGTAGAAATTACATTGCTTGGACAAAATGTAAATTCATATACCCACGAGAATGATAAATTTCCGCAATTGCTTGAAGCGATTGCAGAGATAGATGGCGTTAGAAGGATTCGTTATACTTCACCCCATCCCCAGGATATTAACGAAGAATTATTGGATGTGATGGCAGCACATGATACTATTTGTAATTATGTTCACTTGCCTTTACAAGCTGGTAATAATAGAATCCTCAAACGAATGAATAGAACATATTCAAAAGAACATTTTATTGAACTGACTAACTTAATTCGTAAAAAATTACCAAATGTGGGAATTAGTACAGATATTATTGTCGGATTTCCGGGAGAAACTGAAGCAGAATTTGAAGAAACTCTGGATGTGATGGAAAAAGTGAAATTTGATTCTGCATATACATTTAAATATTCTCCCAGACCAGGAACAAAAGCAGCTGAATTTAGTGACATTTTGCTCGAGGAAGTAAAACAGACACGATTGGAAAAGGTTATTGAATTACAGAAAAAACATACTCTAGAACGGAATTTAGACTTCGTAAAAAATATAGAAACAGTATTAGTGGAAAAAGAAAGTAAACGGTCGACGATCCATTGGGCAGGACGCACAGATTCAAACAAATGGGTTATTTTTGAAAAAGGATCAACCAAGATAAAAGATTTCGTTCCAGTATTGATTACAGCAGCAAAAGGCATTAGTTTACATGGAGAATTAATGCCGAAAGAAGAAGCTGTAGTAATATGAAACTTTTAAAAATATTCATCACCCTGGCCTCATTGATTTTGGTTCTCCTGTTTTTACTACAAAATACAGACGTTGTAAACATTGATTTAATTTTTGCGCAATACGAAAATGTCAGTGTTGCATTTATTATGGTAGGTGCCTTGGCAGTGGGAATTTTAATTGGCTATGGAGTTGCCGTTGCTATCATATTGTCGAATAAAGCTGAAATGCGTTCGTTGAGAACTAGTAATCGTAGAATATCTGATGAATTGAACGATCTGCGCAATGTGGCGATTGATGAAGGGATCTATGATCTGGATGACGGAGACGAGTAGTTTTGAATACACCGATTTTAATCGCTGTCGTTGTTTTGATAGCCGCAGGCATAACTGCCGCTGTTTTTTATTATCGTCCTAAAAAGCCACTTCGCTTCGAATCCCTATATACAGATGCGCTAAACGCCATTGTTCATGGTGATTCTAAAAAAGCATTACAACTATTACGCGAAGTTGTAAAACGCGATACTAATCATATAAATGCCTATCTGCAAATGGGAGAAATTCTCCGCACAGAAGGGAATCCCCATCAAGCTATAAAAATTCATCAGTCCTTAACTGTTCGCCCCAATTTAGACAATCAACTTCAGATTGATATTCACCGTTCCTTGGCTTTGGATTATATAGAAGTGCAAAATTATGTGAAGGCAAAAAATGAAGTAGAGTGTATTTTAAAAATCGAAAAAAAGAATATTTGGGCATTGGAATTTTTATTAGATCTGGCTGAACAACAACATGATTGGGTTCAAGCAGCAGTAGTGGCAAAAGATATTCAAAAAATCACTCAGGAAAAAGACCCAAGTATTTTAGCAAAATTTCAGGTGTTTGAAGGGTTGGATCAATTGGAAAAAAATGATCGTGAACGTGCTAAAAAATGTTTTGTTAAAGCAATTGAAATTGATAACAAATATGGACGGGCTCACGAACGTTTGGGCGACTATTATGCTGATGACCGAGATTTAATTAAAGCCATAGATCACTGGGAAAAATTCGCCCATCTGGATGTGGAAAACGCATCCAATGTTTTTTCTAAAATGGAGACTGCACTATATGATTTAGGTCGTTATGGTGAAGTGGAAAAATTTTATAAAAGATTATTGGATGAAAACCCCGGTCATCTGGATGCATTAGCCAGCATGGCTAACGTTCTTGAAGAAAAAGGTGAACGACAGCAGGCATTAGATTTAGTCGATGCAGCATTGAAACAATTTGAAGATTCTGTGCACACACGATTAATGAAATTAAAATTAAGCTTAACGAATTCTCCTCCTCATGAATTATCCAGGCAGGTTGATAAAATTATTGATCTTATTACAGAAAATAAAGAGAGGTCATAATTTGTATGAAACTGTTTTTGTTTTTTTCCCTTTTTAGTGCATTAAACTTTGCTCAATCATTTGAGTCATATTTCCAGCTGTTGGAGGACGGCAGGATACAAGAAGTCAGAGATCAACTTCCTGAATTAAAATCAAAATATCCGTACGATCCTACAGTAACTTATTTGCAGTTGTTAATGAATGATGATGGTGATTCAACTCTGGTTCAGTTTAAGCGATATATCATTCAACACCCTAACAGTGATTATGCAGATGATGCTGAAATGAAAATTGGCGAATACCTGTATTCCCGCGGTTTATATGGACAATCCAGCCAACAATTAAAAAAAATTCCGTTAAAGTATAATAAAAGCGAACATATCCAAAGAGCAGTTGATCTTATGGTTTTGAGTTTTGATGCAACTGGTGAAACGGACAGTGTTCAATATTATCTGGCAAAATTTAAATGGAAGTATCCTCAATTACAGGTTAAGCAATATAATGTTGATATGAAAACCACTGAATTAAAGCCAGGGAAAAAATCAAATACAAAAATTAAAGCAAAGATGATTGATCCGAATTCTCATCCCTGGGTGGTCCAATTGGGGGCTTTCGGAAAATATGCAAATGCAAAGCGATTAAAAAATATTGTATCAGGAGCAGGCTACCCCATAGAAATTGTTGAGGTGATGTCTAATGGAAAACGATTACATGCAGTTAGGGTAGTTCGATTTAGTTCAGAAAGTGAAGCGGAAAAAATTGGAAAAGGGATTAAATCAAAATATGGTGTCAATTTCCGTGTTTTGAAACGACCATAACATTATGGGAATGATTAGGAGGCTGGTGCCCCTCGCGGTCTTCAAAACCGTTGTC
>CAZIFK010000080.1:0-10803 GCA_964538995.1 uncultured bacterium | reverse complement strand
GGGTAAAGAGACGAAGTTCACAATTACTGCAATTGAAAAGATTTCTGCAGAATTGGCCAGCCCTCATTGATTGATCTTGTATTAGAGTTCGTGATTGTAGTCCACTAAAAACTTTTACTTCATTCTTGAACAGATTGGTTAAGATTAAAATAGTGTTTTTTCTTATCACAATTTACACCTCACTCAATTTCTCTTAAATAACTTTCAAATAACGCCTGGAAAGCCCAAATTGATTTGACCTTTTTTCATCATATGGGTATGATTTTTTAATCATTTTTACCCAGGCTGTATCTTCTACTACTTCTAGAACAATTGCCGTATTGTTAAGGATATTCATGTATAACGCTCCCACTGGAGCAGGGAAGCCGCCACCCTGTAGAAATGTCCTACCGGTACTATTGATAGTTACAATATCTTTTGGTTTCATAGTGCTTGCTCCTTTTTTAAGGTTCATGCACCAGGAAGGTCTATAAAACAAAAATGACCCCGAGGAGTAGGGGGGTCATCTCTTCCCGGTTTAGCAGTTTTGCTTTAAGCCGCCTGCAAGTTGGTTTAAATCACGGCTTTATCGTTGGTTGAATTTACTAAATTTTTCCTTTCCAAAACGACTTATAGCAACTTTCAATAAGAAACTTAATAAACTTACTTTAAGAAATCCTATAACCATTCCAAATCTAATATCAATCAAGCTTTCCAAAGAAAAACATATCAAATACGGAATTATAATTGATTGGTAACTGTTTGGAAATTAGTTTGGATGTGAAAACGTTATTCAACGTTTTGCGACTTGTGTGTCAGTTTCGAGACAAATTGCATAAAACTGCTTTTGAAGGAAATATTTGGGTTATTGTTGTCGCGTGATCCCGGTGCGACTCGAACGCACGGCCAACGGCTTAAAAGGCCGCTGCTCTACCAACTGAGCTACGGGATCTCATTTAATGAAAATTTGGGGCGGGAAATTACATGAAATCATTTGCAGATGCATTGGAAAATACTCTTTATTTAAATCAATCCAGACTTCCTTCAATGCAGGTCGTATCAAATCCACCACGTGTATTATAAAGGGTTGTTACTTGTAAGCGGTTTGTGTTTAATACCGATTTCAAATCATCATAAATACGTTTTGTCACCGCTTCTTGAAAAATACCAACATTCCTGAAGCTGATAAAATAATATTTCAAAGATTTAAGCTCTATGCATTTACCGCCCTCAGGATAATATTCTATTTTTACATAAGCCAAATCAGGTAAGCCACTGAAAGGACATAAGGCGCTGAATTCATCTGTTTCGGTTGTGATAGATTGATTTGGACTATCAAACTCAAATGTCTCTAGAAACGCTGGTTGAATTTTATCTTCACCCTCAAAATCGAATATTTTACCTTCTGCTTTAGTCATAATGATTCCATATTTACTTAAGTAAGTGACCCCGGAAGGACTCGAACCTTCAACCAATGGCTTAAGAGGCCACTGCTCTACCAATTGAGCTACGGGGCCATATATGCTTTCTTTCCGGAAGCGATACGGGCGTTTTACTCAGAAAATCGGCGGGCAAAATTAGAAAAGCGTTTGGGGAAGTCCAACAACATTGAATTATAAATATTGGAATGATAGAAAAACAAAAATATTAGAATTTTATTAGATTCACACTTGCTCAGAATATATTGACCATGTACTTTTGTTCTCCTTTTGAACCGCAAATATATTGTTTTTGAATTTGCGTTTAGAGAGGTTGGCAAGTGAAAAAGTGAAATGGCTCCGGGTTGGCGTTCGGAGCCATTGTCTTTTTTATATTGTAAATTCTATACGCTTTTTGAAATGGGGGCGACCGGTTTCGACGGGATAAGATCGTTGTAGGACTGCATGCGGAGATCTCGGAATTCTCCTAAAACATCCGAACATTCGTACATGCCGATTACGGCTATATGGCCGCAGCTTAAGATTGCGACCCGTCCTTTATCCGATTTGTCTGTGGTTAGATAAAAGGGCGTCGACTACATAGGCTGGTCTTTATATGTGCCTAACATATCGAGATGAGATCATTTAGGCTGGTCTCGTTATTTGTTTGTCCTTGGCCATTAACGAGATAAGATCTAGCTAGGAGACTAAGCATGTAGATGTTTTACAGGGGTTTATTTCGGACGGGAGTTCGACTCTCCCCGCCTCCACTCGACTTCGCTCCAAAGGAGTGAAGTCGACCGCATTGAAGTCATATTGAGGAGTAAAGTTGATTTACATGTACGACAATCATCTTTGATTGTCGAGTATTAACCAATTAATCAAGTTGCTCCTTTATTTTATTATCTCTCATATGACGCCGTGCCTACATATTATTATTACAGTCTTTTGACAAATCCCCACCGTAAAAATATTCATTAAAATAATCAGCTGACTATCCAAAATTAGAAATAGATGGAAATCAGGTTTAAATTTAAATTGAGTAAAAATATATTCTAATTTCATCCCCATGAAGACGAACATTATTCCAGAGTTACTTTCCCCGGCAGGTAATTTAGAAAAACTAAAGTACGCATTTGCTTACGGCGCTGATGCCGTGTATGCAGGCGTACCACGATTTTCCTTGCGAACACGTGAAAACGATTTTCGGGAAAATTCACTAATTGAAGGGATCCGTTACGCTCATAGCATAGGAAAAAAAGTGTATCTCACTTTAAATATATATGCCCATAATGCCAAAGTTGACGGATTCATTCGTGAGCTGGAAAAAATTGATCAGTGGAAACCCGATGGATTAATTATCGCTGATCCGGGATTAATACAACAGGCTATAAAACGTATACCCCATATACCGGTTCATCTATCAACCCAAGCCAATGCCACCAATTGGACAACCGTGGATTTCTGGAAGGACTTTGGAGTCAAACGAATTATATTATCCAGAGAACTTCACCTGAAGGAAATCTCTGAAATTCACGAAAAAGTATCGGATATTGAACTGGAATCTTTTATTCACGGAGCTATCTGTATCGCCTATTCCGGCCGTTGTTTAATTAGCAATTACATGAATCACCGGGATGCCAATCAGGGTACTTGCACCAATTCCTGTCGATGGGAATATGATTTGGGACAATACACAGAAACCTTATTAACGAAAGAAAATAATCAAACCTCTTTATCTTCAACAGAACATTATAAAAGTCCAGGAAGCGGATATTTTGTTGAAGAAAAAGAAAGATCCGGTGAGCAATTTCCTCTGGAAGAGGATGAGAACGGAACATATCTCTTTAATGCAAAAGACCTTTGCGCCGTGGAACTTTTGGGTGATATCCGTGACGCCGGTGTCATGAGTTTCAAAATCGAAGGCAGAACGAAATCGGCTTACTATGCCGCCATGGCGACACGATCGTATCGGAAAGCCATTGATGACATAGTTAGTGGGAAGCCTTTTGATCCAATCAATTTGAATGATTTGATGGCCTTGTCCAATCGGGGGTATACAACCGGATTTTACACAAGAAACCCTCGTGAATTTGGTGAAAATTACCACGATAACCGTTCCCAGGAACGATCTCATAAAGCCGTAGGCATGAATTGCAATTGGGATCAAACAACCGGATTATTATCGTTTGATATTAAGAATAAGTTAGGAGTGGGAACAGATATTGAAATTTTTACTCCAAACGGTAAAGCAACAGTCCACGTTTCAGAACTACGGAATGAAAAAGGAAAGCGCGTTGATTGGATTCACGGCGGAGCAGGAAGAGGAGCATTCCCATTAGAAAATGACCCAGGGGAGTTTGCGATTATTCGTCGAACTCTCTATGATGAAGAGAAAGAATTATCGGTCAAAGGGCAGTAAAATTATACCACCTGTGAAATTATAAACTATCTAACTTTTTGATTAACTTAAAATATTTTTCAATACCACAGTAATACCATTAATCATAAACTGCACAGCAATCACCATAAGAATTAATCCCATAATTCTTTGGATGATGCGCATGCCGGTGACACCGATTCGCCTACTTAATTTTTCCCCACCCATAAAAATAAACAGAACGGAAATCATTACTAACAATATTGAAAAAATTAATGTTCCGAAACTAAAAGGTGAATCCGTTTGGGCGGATAATAACATAGCGCCTGTAATTGCTCCGGGACCTGTAATTAATGGAACACCAACAGGTGTATAAGCAATTTCATTGGCTGTAATAAATTCTTCTTGTTCTTTCGCTGTGGTTCTGGTGCGACCTACTTTTGCATCCAACATGTGCATGCCGCTGCGGAAGAAAATAATTCCGCCCATGATTTGAAAAGCTTCAATGGTGATTCCAAAAAAGGAAAAAATAATTGAGCCCAAAAAGGCAAATACAATTA
The DNA here is from genome assembly GCA_964538995.1 of uncultured bacterium. Taxonomy (GTDB): domain Bacteria; phylum Fidelibacterota; class Marinisomatia; order Marinisomatales; family TCS55; genus JADFRD01. The sequence goes on along the minus strand of CAZIFK010000080.1, from coordinate 6,466 downwards.
GAGTTGTGGTTCCAGTAAAAACACCTTTTTTTGCGATCAATACACGATCTTGTTGACTATATCCTTCCGTCATTGCCAGAAAAACAGGTGTGATCCCTAATGGATTGATCAAAGTGAAAAGGGTTGAGAGACACAATATTAAAAAATCTAATTCGGTGTTGAAAATATTAAGCATATTACATTCGTTCCGGTGCGGAAATTCCCAGTACCTTTAATCCATTCGATAAAATCACTTTTACAGCATTTATAAGAGCTATCCTCGCTGACGTCAGCTCATGATTGTCCGCTATGACTCGACACTCGCTATAAAATTTGTGAAATCTTGTTGCCAAGTCCTGTAAATAATTAGCAATCCCCTGAGGCTCCAGCGTTGTATAAGCAATTTCCATTATTTCAGTGAATTTGCCAGTTGTTTTCAATAATTCTAATTCTGCTTTGTGATTAAGTAATGATGCGTCAAAATTTGTTTGAGGATCTACTCCAAGACTTTCACCATGCTTTATGATATTGCAAATCCTTGCATGGGCGTATTGTAAATAAAAGACAGGGTTTTTCTCGGACTGATCCGCAGCCAGATCCAAATCAAAATTGAGATGAGAGTTCATACTGCGCATAATAAAGAAATAGCGAACCACATCAACTCCAACATCATCTATTAATTCTTTTAATGTTACAAAATCAGCTTTTCGAGTAGACATTTTAACTTTTTGACCATTTTTTAATAATGTGACAAATTGATGGATGAGTACTTTAAAATGGTCTGTGTTATAGCCAAGTGCTCCCACAGCGGCCAATACATCCGGGTATGTATCCACATGATCAGAGCCAAAAATATCTATAATGAAATCAAATCCCCGCTCCACTTTATTGATATGATAAGCCATATCCGGAAGACGGTAGGTGGGTTCGCCGGTGCTTTTTATTAATACGCGATCCTGATCCATTCCCAAAGATGTGGTTTTAAACCATGTGGCACCATCAGCCTCATATATGAGCTCTTTTTCTTTTAAATCAGAAATGGTTTTATCTATTGCGCCAGTCTCATAAAATGTTTTTTCATTTGAGAATTGATCATGGATGACACCTAATTGATTTAAGGAAGATTTAATATCATTAAAAATAGCTTTTTCGGCAGTCTTACGAAAAAGCTCATCACTACCTTTAAGATTCTTCCCATGCTCATTTAAAATGACAGCTGCTATTTCTTTGATGTAATTACCTTGGTAACCATCCTCCGGAAAATCTGTGCTTCCATCTGTTAGCTCACGATATCGTGCTTCGACGGATTCAGCCAACAAACGCATTTGACGTCCGGCATTATTAAAATAGTATTCCCGGGTGACCTCGAAGCCATGCCACTCCAAAATATTTGAGACGGTATCACCCAGTACGGCCTGTCGTCCATGTCCCACCGTCAAAGGGCCGGTAGGATTTGCACTAACAAATTCAACATTTGCTGTTTTATCGATTCCAATATCCGTTTTTCCAAATGAATCTTCTGACTTCAGAATTTCAGTGACCAAAGATTGATAATAGGAAGAATGTATCTTGAAGTTTATAAAACCCGGGGGTGAAACAAAAACATCAGCGATGAATTCATCGTTTTTATCAAAGTACTCAATAATTTTTTCGGCAATTTCCATGGGCGGTTTTTTAGTCGTTTTTACCAGTGATAAAGCAATGCTGGATGATAAGTCGCCATGTTGATCATCTTTTGAAGATGTTATCAGGATGAAACCAGGGGTGAAATCAGCTAATTTAACTGCTTCAGATAATTTCGTTTGAAGATATGTTTTCAGGTTCATCGTTATATTCAGTTAATGGAGCATCCGCCCAAAGACTCTCCAGATTATAATATTCTCGTTCTCTCGTTTTAAAAATATGAACAACCACATCGATATAATCCAATAGAACCCAATTTAACTGTTCATATCCTTCAACCCTCCATGGCTTGTGTTCAGTGCCTTTACGGATATTATCGGATATGGCCTTTACTTGGATATCGGTATCGGCTGAACAAATAATGAAAAAATCAGTTAGGCTGGTAATTCCTCTAACATCTAGAGAAATAACATTTTCGGCCGTTTTTTCTAATGCCAACGTGGCAATAGATTCAGAAAGAATACTGGCTTCGTCAGCAAAAGAAGAAGAGGAAGACAATGTTATTGAATAAATTCGGCGATTGGTTTTATTTTGGAAATGTCTTTCCCCAGTATGATAGTAACATCTACGCTTAATTGATCATTCGGTAAATGTTTCACACGAGGATCGTTTTTTTCATCCATTGAGAAAAGATCTGCAATCTTCTTTAAACCCTCAAAATTTTCATTTCTTAAAATAATTAATGTTTGATCATAATTATAGTGATCAGCATTTTCTGACCGGACCACGTCTAATTGTTTGGTTCTTAAGAAATCAGATATTTTCCCCGCCATGCCTGGAATCCCACACCCGTTTAAAACTTCAACTTCAATATCCAGAATTGGGTTTTGTTCATAAATCTCAACAGCCAGTTTAGGGGTATTTTGAATTGCCGGAAATGTTACTTCGATTGGAACACCGTTTTGGATTTGTCGGTTTGAGAAGGAAAAGATAAATGCTATAAGCAACAATGATAAAATCACAATTGCTGAATTGACAATTGTCCCTTGAATGTCTTTACGCTTCTTCGGCCTGTTCGTACGAGGATTATATAGGAGACTATTCTTTTTACGACGTTTTATTTTTGCCAAGAATTAATAACCTCTCAAGTGAAAGTATCGGTTTGGTCTTTGATAATATGTAGGATAATTATTGATTTGAAAACTGAATAGACTATTTTCGGACGGTTTATAATCCATTCCAACATTATAATATATTTGCTCCTGATTGTTTATTCCTCCCATTGAAGGCTGAACCAAACTGATTTGTGTATTCAGAATCATATTGGGAGAAAGGGCAAACGAAAAAGAATTTGTGTATGCGCCTATGCTCATGGGTGTACCGCCCATGGATGAAAAAGACATAGAAAAACTATGATTCATTTGATATCGGTTTGGGTCAAATAATGAAGCAAATTCCGTCCTCCCAGTAATGGATTCACGGATGTTTGTCAGCGGGACATCACTTCTAAATTGTCCAAATGCTGGAATCGTAATTGCCACGAGCAGTATAAAAACGAAGCAATTTGAATTATGTGTATGTTTATTCACGGTAATAATTTCGCTTTAATTGTCCCTTTTTGCAATCCCCCAATTAAAAATTAGTTCCGTGATTTTATTGTACCACCGCCTAAGCAAATATCACCATCATAGAATACAGTTGCCTGGCCCGGCGTAACAGCAAATTGGGGTTCTTGGAATTCAACGATTAATTCATTTTTTTTACATTCAACTATAGTGCATTTCTTATCACGCTGCCTGTAGCGGATTTTTGCAAACAGTTTAGTTTTATCAGGGCATTTCCCACTGACCCAATGTAAATTATTTAGGACCAATTCTTTATGAAACAGGGCCGGGTGATCATGCCCCTGGGCAACAATCAGCTTATTATTTTCCATATCCTTATTGACGACATACCATGGTTCTTCCTTAAAACCATATCCACCGCCAATCCCTAATCCTTGGCGTTGACCCAATGTATAAAACGTTAAGCCGTCATGCTGACCGACAATTTTACCATCATCTGTTACCATATCCCCAGGGTCGGGCTTAAAATATTGAAGAAGAAATTCCTTAAAATCGCGCTCCCCGATAAAACATACGCCGGTACTATCTTTTCGGTCGTAGTTAGGTAATCCTCTTTCTTTTGCAATAGTTCGAACGTCCTTCTTGGTTAAATTCCCTAAAGGGAAAATAGCTTTTTCCAGCTGATGCTTATTTAACATATAAAGAAAATAACTTTGATCTTTATTTTTATCTGCTCCTTTTCGTAAATGAATTAATCCGTCGGTTCTTTCAATTTTGGCATAATGCCCGGTTGCAATACGGTTTGCTCCTAAAGCCAGAGCATATTCAAGAAAAGCCTTAAACTTGATTTCTTTATTACATAGTGTGTCCGGGTTCGGTGTTCTTCCAGCAGTATATTCTTTAAGAAAAAGATTGAAAACACGTTCTTTGTACTCCTGTGTAAAATTGACTGTGCGCAACGGTAAATCCAGATACTCACTTGCCATGAGGGCGTCTTTATAATCCTGTTCGGTGGTGCAGTATTCGCTGTCTTCTTCCCAGTTTTTCATAAAGACACATTCAACGTCGAATCCTTTTTCTTTTAATAGAAGTGCGGATACAGCGCTGTCCACACCGCCGCTCATTCCAACGACAATTTTTTCAGACATATTAGGCTGCGGAACGAATTTGTTCCAGGGAAGAGTTGATGGCTTTAGTTAGGATGGTCACTTCTTCAAGGGTGTTTACCAATCCGAAACTGATTCTCAACGTGCAAATGTTTAAATCGTCATCCACGTTCATTGCAGATAATATTTTAGATGGCTTAACGTCGCCGGATGAACAGGCCGAACCGCTGGAAACTGCAATTCCCCTGCGATCTAAATGAGCCATGAGCAAGTCATTCCTGTAATCGGGGAAAGAAACACTGATCAACCCGGGAAGATGATGGTTTGGATGGCCATGATAAACAGCATTGGGGAGAATATTATTTAACTGTTTTTTGAATGTTTCAGTCAATGAATGAAAATGATCTGCAGATGTTTCAACATTTTTTGCAGCTAATTCTGCGGCCAGTCCCATACCGCTAACCCCAATCGTATTTTCTGTTCCTGCGCGTAATGATCGTTCCTGGCTGCCGCCGTAAATAAGCGGTTTTAACTTTAGTCCATTTTTTATGAATAATGCACCGACACCCTTTGGTCCATAAAATTTATGGGCTGAAAAACTCATGCAATCAACCCCAAGTCCTTTAGAGTTAATAGGAATTTTACCCAACGCCTGAACCGCATCAGAATGCAACATGATACTGTATTGTTTCGCAATAGCGGAGATATCCGTAATGGGTTGAATTGTTCCGACCTCATTGTTGGCCAGCATAATAGAAATTAGTCCCGTTTCTTCTGTGATGGCATTTTCCACATCCTGCGGATCAACTAAACCATTTTCGTTGACACCAACAGCTGTATATGTCACGCCAAAATCTGATAAATGTTCTAATGTTTTTAATATAGCCGGGTGTTCGATAACTGAGGTAATCACATGTTTTTTATCATTTCGAGCCACATTCCACAACACCTGATTATTGGCTTCTGTCCCTCCGCTAGTGAAAATAATTTCCTGTGGTTCACAGCTAATGGCAGAGGTCATTTGCTTCCGTGCTGTTTCGATCAGGGCCCTTGCTTTTCTGCCTAATGAATGGACGCTTGAGGGATTGCCAAAATGAAGTTCACCCACCTCATTCATGAGATTTTTTACTTGAGGGTGCAGGGGAGTGGTGGCGCTATGATCAAAATAGTGCATTACATACTGTAATTTTAGAGGTAGAAATTACGAAAAAATAATAGAGACCTTTACACTTAAGGTTTTGCAAAGGTCTCTAATACTTATACGTCGTTACGAATAGTAGCGTAACGAATAGTGTTCTGGAGATTTTTATAAAAAGGCGGTTGGTGTTCTTCCAGTAAATCAATGGTGGTTTGTTGGTTATAATCATAACGAACAACATCCCATTCAACAGTATTATTGCCAAGGGTTAAAAAGGCAACGGAGCCTCGTGTATCCTCATCGAAAGAAAGTCCTGTTGCGCCTTGGCAGAGGATCGTCAAATTTTCACTTGTTTCATTCCGGGGTACATGAACGTGGCCGTGGACAAACAGAAATTGAGATACATCCGGATGAGCATGCTGCACATGGTTCCGCCAGTTCAACGCTTCACCCATGGTTGGAGGCATATCATCGCGTTGGTACCAAGCATGGGTAAATTCAACCAGGGTTGAAGCCACAATTTCTCGATGGGCAATATGCATGGATTTTGCGAACGCGATACCATGTTCTCCCACCTGTTCAGCTGTCCATTCTTCATTAGCAACAATGGCCTGGCAGATAGGATCGTCTGGATTCATTCCTTCAAGAGAAGGCTGTTCCTGTGCCCAAAGTCTCTCAATAAGATAACGATCATGATTGCCGCGAATAAAAATGCAATTTTCTATGGACATAAGGATTTCCAGCGTTTCCTTTGGAGATGGGCCCAGGGCAAAACAATCACCCAAACATATTTTTTGATCAATATCGTTACGTTTATCAATCAACGTTAATGCTTTTTCCAATGAAGCCACATTGGCGTGAATATCCGTTATTATTGCAAAAGTTTTGGTCGGCATAAGTGAAAAATATACCCTAGACAATTTGATAAAACAAGATCGAAGGTTCTTCTTGGCTATATTGTTTGAATGCGTTTAAACTACTGGTCGAAAATGATTGAATCTTCTTTATTAATCGCCGGCTCGATTGCCATTGATACTATTGAGACTCCCGAGGCT
>CAZIFK010000079.1:0-10920 GCA_964538995.1 uncultured bacterium | reverse complement strand
TTGTAGCACACATGAACAGTATCGCCAATTTATACACGATGAATCCGGATGGCAGCGATATAAATAAGATTACGAATTACACGTACGACACACAAATTATGAACCCTCATTATTCTCCCGATGGCCAGTCTATCATCTTTGCCATGGCTGACCAGGAAGCGAATTTGGATTTATTTTTATTGGATGTGGTTTCAGGAAAAGTGAGTCGGATAACGGATGATCCGGCAGCGGATTACACTCCCGTATGGCATCCCGGAGGGGATTATGTTTCCTATACATCTCACGCCGGTTCAACGCCCAATATTCATACGGTGAACGTATCTACCGGCGAAACAAAACAAGTATCGGATGTAGGCGACGCTGTTTGGGTTGCCCAATGGTCTGTTGTGGATAGTACGATTATGGCGATGACTCTTCCTGATGTGGATACCGTCCGTATAGTTAATGTGGATCCTCATAGAGAAGTCACAACGAAAGAACTTGTATTGCGGGACAAATACACCTCTTGGCGAACAACCGAACCTGATATATTATTGACTGATATTGATCCTAAAAAAGATGTTGATATAGTTAATACACATGATTATACCCCCCTATTGGGCATTAAACATCTTACCTCTTTGGTCTTACCTTTTGGCAGCACAGTCGTCGGGATTACACAATGGGCAGATGCTATGACTCGACATATTTTCTTTGGTATCGGAATCGCTGACTTTTCAAAAAACAACACTCATAGATTGTTACTGCAGTATATCAATGCTATGGGTGGACCCATGTGGGGAATTAGTGTTTCATCATTATTTGATTTTAAAACGAAGCCCTACGATCGATCTAAATGGGGTTTGCTTGAAGAAAACAATAGCATCGCATTTTGGGCTAATTTGCCTTACAACACGGGAAACAGCATGTCTATGAATCATCTGTTTGGCGGTAGTATAAAATTGACTGATCGGCAAGCAAATGTGATCAAAGATGTTAATGAAGAAACCGATGAATATATTTTTGCAGATACGACCCGCTATTTACTCATGCCCATTTCAGGTAAAGAGGGGTTGGTCAGTATAAACTATACATGGAAAAATAAAAGACCTCATAAACAGAATTTCATGATCCCTAAACAGGGGTTTGGACTTAATGTACAGCTGGATGTTACCAGTTCAAATGTGTATGGTAACTTTGATTTTACCAGAATTACCACAGATGCATTTTTTAATCTGCTGCCTCACAAAAAAAGCCCTGTAGTCGTTTTTGGACGAATTAAAACAGTCACGATGTTTGGTGATAATCCGCCACCTCAAGATATGCCAGCAATTACTAATGATACTCCGATTTATTTAGCTGGAAGTAATATTCTGGGGACAGATGAGGTTGTACATTTGAGGGGTTGGGATGATTGGCGATTGGGTGACAGACTGGTTTTTGGCACCATCGAACCACGTATCGGTAATGAAAAAGTTGTTTTCGTAACTTTTTTAGATTTTGGGAATGCCTGGTATGGTGATGGAGAAATAAATGACTGGTTGTTTACCGGCGGTTATGAAATACGTATGAATCTGCTTGGATTTGTGATCGCTTACGGTACAGCGCAGGACTTCAACCACTGGCGGGATAGTGAAATTCCAACCAACTATCTAAGGTTGTCTCTCGTAAATCCGTTTTAATTATTAGGATAATATTAAAAGAGAAATTTTTTATTTATTTACCAAACGAACGAACCTTACAGGTAATGATGTTTTCTTAATAACATTTCCATTACTATCTTTACTTATGATACGTAATGTTTGGCTGAATAGTATTTTGCCCACAGGGATGATCATAATGCCGCTAATAGCCAGTTGGTCTATCAAGGGCTTTGGAATCTTCTTGGCTCCCGCAGTGACAATTATTCGATCATAGGGCGCTTTCTTTTTGTAACCATTCCATCCATTGGCATTGATGACTTCTACATTCGCATAGCCTAATTCTTGAAGCCGGTGTTGTGCAGATTCAGCTAATTCCGGAATGCGTTCCAGCGAAATAACTTTATTTGCTAATTGGGAAAGAATAGCTGTCTGATATCCACAACCGGTTCCTATTTCTAATACAGTGTGATTGGGTTGAATGTTTAATTGTTCTGTCATAAACGCCACAATGTATGGCTGACTGATGGTCTGATCGTACCCAATAGGCAAAGGACCGTCATCGTACGCGAAATTTTGAAATTCTTTGTCAATAAATAGATGTCGAGGAACACGTTCCATCACACCAAGAATTATTTTGTTTTTTATCCCGCGTTCACTGAGTTGGCGGAGAACCATTTGATGACGAAGATTATCCATAATAAACGTGTAGAAAGTTAAGAAAAAATATAACGGATTGAATATTCATTCTATTTTATGTTTCCAACTAATAATTAACCTATCTTATCTATGTTTGTACATTTTTCATGAAACCAAAGCATCTATCTCTTACAATTCTATTTGTATTTTCTTTCCTTATTGCGAAGGAAACAAAACACAGAGTAATTCCGCTCGAAGGATTGATCACAAATCCGAAACAGGAGATTTCAGGGCTAGACTGGTTTGAAAATAATCTTGTATTATTACCAGAAAACTTGGGCGGTTTTCTGTTTATGATTTCAAAAAATGAAATTTATGCATCTCTGAATTCGGACAATCCAAAACCCATCAAACCCAAACAAACTCCATTTCTTACGCCAGACTATTCAAAATTAATACCAGGATTTGAAGGCTTTGAATCTATTGCTTTCAATGGTAACCGGTTTGTGGTAACTCTGGAAGCAAAGGAAGGGAAAAAAATGCATGGATATATTACATGGGGAACCATTGATCCTAACACATTGGAAGCAAACATCAGTGAACAGATACCATTGGAATTACCCATGCCTGTTCAGGTGAATAATATGACCTATGAGAGCGCTCTCTTTGATGGAGATAATGTTATTCTTTTTTATGAAGCCAATGGGAAAAACATTCGGAATTCTGTATGGCAGTATGTTGTTTCCATGAAGGATTATTCCGTATCAACAATCGACTATCCTCATATAGAATATCGAATAACGGATGTGACTCGTCTGGATGAACAAAATAACTTCTGGGCCATCAACTATTTATGGAAGGGTGATAAAAAGAGACTGAAACCTGCACTTGATCCGATTGTCGTGATGTTTGGCGAAGGTGAAACACATCAAAATTCTGAAGCGGTAGAGCGGTTAATTGAATTTGAGTTGCGCGACGGAGAAATTCAACTTACAACCCATGAACCCATTCAAATTGAATTGGATGAAAACGAATCGCGGAATTGGGAAGGAATTGTCCGATTGGATAAAAAAGGATTTTTGATTGCTACAGATAAATTCCCAGGTTCACTTTTGGGATTTATACCAAAAAATTAGATAAATGACCGAATTTTATAATACAAAGAAAATGACAAAAACACGTCAAGCATTACGCAGAAATATGCCAAAAGCAGAAATTATTCTCTGGTCATTTTTAAAAGGCAAACAAATAAAAGGATTAATATTCAGAAGACAGTACAGCATTGAAAAGAATACCGTAGATTTTTATTGTCCTGAAATCAGATTGGCAATAGAAGTTGATGGAGAAAGTCATCTTTTTGAAAAGCAGAAAGAAAAAGATTTGGGAAAAGAAACAGTATTAAAAAAAGAAAATATTAAACTCGTTCGATATTTAAATACGGATATTTATAATAATATTGAAGGCGTCATTGAAGATTTGTATAAACAAATTGAGGAAATAAACAGAATTTGACAGCACTCAATTTTTAACACCACCTCGCACCCCTCCTCGTACGAGGAGGGGACTTTTAAAGGGTTTGTAAAATCGTTCACGCTGGTAGGGGCGGTGAAGAAGTGGGAAGTCCCGTAAATTTTTCATGGTAATATTGATCTACTCCGAAAAGGCAATGTTGTAAAAATATGAAAAATATCACTTCAAATATTGTCGTAGATAGCATTTCATCATTCGAGATAATTAGCAGTTTCTGGAGTAGGCTCATAGTTAAAATAATCAACGCAGGACTAATAATGAAATTGAAAAAATACCTTTATTTTTTACTGTTTACTTTTCTTTTTGGCAGTTCGCCAAATGATTCGTATGTACTGCTAATTTCATTTGATGGATTCCGGGCGGATTATCTGGATTGGTATGATACCCCGAACTTTGATCGCTTATCTGAACAGGGAGTCAAGGCAGATGGAATGAAACCCGTATTTGTTTCGAAAACATTCCCAAATCATTATAGCATTGCAACAGGTATGTATATAGAAAATCATGGTCTAATAGGGAACCATTTTTACGATGAAAAAATGGATGAATACTACACCCTTAGTGACCGATCAAAGGTTGAAGACGCGCGGTTTTATGGGGGAGAACCCATTTGGGTCACAGCAGAAAAACAAGGCGTTAAAAGTGCTTCTTATTTTTGGGTTGGCTCGGAAGCGCCTGTTGGCGGAGTGTACTCAAGCATTTGGAAGAAATACGATCATAATTTTCCTTTTCCAGCGAGGGTTGATTCAGTAGCAAAATGGTTTAGACTGCCGGAAAAAATACGACCGCATCTGGTAATGCTGTATTTTCATGAACCCGATGACACAGGGCATCGCTATGGACCACAGAGTCCGGAAACAGAAGCCATTGTAGATTCCATGGATTCCATCATGGGAAAAATTATGTCTGCTGTGCAAAAATTGGATATATATCCAAACCTAAACATAATTGTTGTCGCAGATCATGGCATGACAGCTATCAGCCCGGAAAGGACGATTGATTTATCCGATTATGTTGATCTTACCGAAATCGAACAAGAAGGCTCCGGACCTTTTTCCTTGCTGTATAGAAAAGACAAGCAAAAATTGGACCGAATCACTAAAAAATTAAAATCGGTTCCTCATTTGAGTGTGTATAAAAAAGATGAAATTCCGGACCGGTATCATTTTAAAAACCATTACCGGATTAAGGATGTTCTACTAGTGGCAGATGAAGGTTGGTATATTTTAGATAAAGAATATTTTGGTGTCGATAAGTGGAGTTTAAAATTTTTACAAGGCGGAACACATGGATATGATAATGAGCTTCGCAGTATGCACGCTCTTTTTCTGGCGGACGGCCCGGCATTTAAAGACGGTTATACACGGTCAACATTTGAGAATATTCACGTGTATCCACTAATAGCAGAAATACTGGGACTTAAGCCTTATGAGAAAATTGACGGAAAATTAGAAGAAGTACAAGACCTACTAAAAGACTAATTTATCCTTAAAAATCTCAAGCTAATATTGAAATAAAGTCCGGCTGCATCCAAAGATGGTGCGCCTAAATTCTCATCCCATTCAGCATCATACGTTTTCGAATCGTCCCCTTCGCCTTCAGAATATTGCCAATTCCCGTGAACACCTGGACTACTAACTCCAGCCCGGAAGACAATATCCATTTTACGGTTCAACATGAGTTCTGTTTGTATACCAATTTGTGTAGAAAATAAGGCATTAGTAACATTATGACCTTCGTTATCATTTCGAAACACAAGGTCCAGTGGAAAATTAAATGTTCCACATAAGTTAAATTTAGGTGTATAAAGAAATCGGTAAATCAGCCCGCCACCAAAGGTAAACATGCCATCTGATCTACCGCGACTGTCAATTATTGTTCCACCGCCCAAAAAAACATTGAACGACCAACGACTCAAAGGCCTTAACTGAAAGTTAACACCACCCCGATCAAAAGTTCCCCGTTCTTGGTTGTATGTAAAATACAGCCCAGGTGAAATAAAAGGAGGATGAATCATTTCCACCGCTTTATAGCCTTCTTTCACTCGCCCCCATTTACGGATAACTGTGCCTGTGCTGGCATCTCCGCTGATCCTGTCTACGCGGACAAGCCCTACAGATCTGCCGGGAATAATGACTTCACGATCTCTTAAGATTTTCTTTTTATCCAGGCGGGAAATTTCATAAACAGTGCCTCTATTAACTCCCATATCTAAACCCAAATACAGGGTGACATCACTGCCATCAACTTCCAGAACTTCCGATGTAATCGTATACAATTCCCGGAGGGCACGGGATACATTTCTGTGGACAATCTTTAGAGTTTCAGATAATGATTTGCCACGGCTTCCACCGGTATGCATGGCACTGATGGGGAAAGAGCTCAACGTTTCTCCTGTTTCCACATCCAGTAAAATGATATCAGCATGGACAATCGTTTCCATATTGTTTGCATAAGCTTCTTCACCTTTTGGTGAAGTGGCGGCTCGGATGACGCCTTTAACTAATTCAATTGCCACGACTTCCCAAAATCCCCGATCATCATCGTCGTCGTCATCGTCGTCTGTCTTGGGCGGGACACCTTTTTGACTGTAATGGGTAATCTGCACTTTCATAGCTTCCTTAGCTGTCGCTATAGCGCTCAGCTCAATAATATCTTTCTCGGCTATCAGCCCGGATTGATGAAGAGCTAATTCGTTTATAATGGATTCCAGTTGATTGCGGTCAATGACTTCGTAGCGTCCAAGCCGAGTAGCAACTTCAGCTACAATTTTGGAAATCTTTCGGTCAATGGCATCATCGGGTTTGCTTTCATCAGCAGTGAGTACAAGAAGGCGTTTTTTATCATCTGTGACTTCAGGAGCGATGGTTTGTGCTGCTATAATTGAGAAAGAAATAATAAAAAAAAGTGTGATTTGTTTAAACATAGTATTTTGAATTGACTGTGAATTTATGATGATCTCAATTCAGTGTTTGTGTCGAATATCACAGAATTACCCTTTCCAACCCAGAGAAATATAATAAGACTGCGCATGATTATTATTTTCAGTATAATAATCTTGTTCAAAACCAATGATTAAAGCAAAATGATTATTGACAGGGTAGGACAATTCTGAAAAAAACTGAAATCGCGAAAGAGCGGCTTCAACAATTTCACTGATTTGTTTAAACCATTCAGCATCGAGTTTAATACTAACATTTTGTATTGAATGATCCCAATAAAATCCGCTCTTTAAATAGGAAGTTTTGCGAGTGTCATTTAAATAATCCGACATATCGTAAGCGTGTCCTAATTCAGCATTAATATGACCATTTTTGTATTTGCTAAGAAAAAATCCCAATCCTTGATTGAAATGATAACGCAAATTCAATTCTGCTCGCGTATTTTTTTGGTAAGATACAGTTGTGAAATTGTATAATCGTCCAAAATGAGAATATTTTAAACTACTTTTATAGCGTAGATAAATATATGAATCACCACCAAGACCATACCCGAACATACGCAAATCTCGGAATGTATTTGAAGTTGTCCTTTTAATTCTAAAATAGATATGTCCGCCATTAACGTTCTGATCGTGTGTCAGACCGCTGCGCGCATATTGAGACCATTTCGCCGCATTTTCTGTATTTTCTTCAGCAGGTAATAATGTTAAAAGCAAAATGAGCGCTGAAAACCGCATCATTATTGGAGAGCTTTACAAAACCTATTGCACAAATTAAAAAGTCTAAAATTCGCCTGCTTTTCGTTAGAAAACTTGTCCATAGCCCCGCTATTGACTACGTTTCCTGCCTTAATCAGACAAATTTTACATCTTTTTTCATCACACATCAGGTTTTGCAAAGCCCTCTATTGTTTTATTTTTTTTCCACTTTTCATTACAAGGATGGTGGCCAGTGTAAACAATATTGTCATAAATAGAGTCATAATCAGACTGTTTAGCGGTGGAGAATCAAATACGCCGAGAATGGTGTACCGAATTCCGTTAATCATGTAATAAATAGGATTTGCCAGGGATAGCTTCTGAGCCCAGTCTGGTAGCATAGAAATCGAATAAAAAATTCCCCCGAGAAAACTTAAGGGTGTTAAGAAGAAATTCTGCATCATGGCTAGTTGATCCCATGTATCCGCCAATTGTCCAAGAAGAAGCCCCATGCTGGAAAATGTCCATGAGACCAGAAAAATAAATCCAATCGTTGCCAAGGGTTGTTCAATGGGCATATCGATGAGCAACACGCCTAAAAGCATGACTAAAATACCATTCACTACTCCGCGAACAGTCCCACCGATGATATAGGCTATACATATTTCCAAGCTGGACAGTGGAGCTGTAAGAAGATCAGGCAGTTGTTGCAGGAGCTTCATTTGCAACATGGATGAGGCTGTGTTTGAACTAGCGTTTGTCAACGTATTCATCATAATCAAGCCAGGCAAAATAAAGAGGGTGTATGGAACACCGTCAATTTCGCTGATGCGCCTTTCCAGTGTAAATCCAAAGACCATAATGTAAAGGGCAGATGAAATTAGGCCAGGTAGAACGGTTTGACGATATACTGAAAAAAAGCGGCCGACCTCCCTTGTTGTCAGAGTATACAATCCAATCCAGTTTGTTCCCGTCATCAGTTGAGCCCCTTCCCGGTGAGGTGCAGGAACACATCCTCTAAAGATGACTTTTCGGTGGATACGCTTAAAATATGGCAGTTATGGCGAGATAATATTTGAATGATTTTAGCCATGTCTGCTTCAGGTTCTTTAACGGTAACATGCAAACGATTATCGTCATACGTGAAAGAAAACGAAGATAATGCTTCATTTAATTCTTCGCACCAACCGGTCATGTGGATATTAATCCCGGCCTTACCCAATTCTTTAGTCAAATCTTTTGGGGAGCCTTCCTTGATAATTTGTCCCTTGTCAATGATACCTACCTTTTCGCACAATAACTCCGCTTCCTCAATATAATGGGTTGTAAGCAGAATCGTTTTCCCGTTTTTATGGAGTTGTCTTAAATAGTCCCAAAGTTCATGTCGCAATTCTACGTCTACCCCGGCAGTGGGTTCGTCTAAAATGATAATTTTTGGATCATGGACCAATGATTTGGCCAATTGATAGCGGCGTTTCATCCCGCCGGAAAGCTGTCTTAAACGGGATGTTCGTTTATCTTTTAATCCCAGTCGTTCCAATAATTCTTCAACTCGAGGTTTGGCTATATGCTTGCTCATGCCATAATAACCGGCGTGGAAGTAAAGTAATTTCTCGATCGGGAAAAACCAGTCTATGGGAAGTTCCTGGTGAGCAATACCAATTTGTGAACGAGTGAATCGAAAATCTTTTACAGTATCCCGGCCATAGATTTCTGTTACACCACTATTTTTTAGTACCAGACCAGTGAGGATGTGAATCGTCGTCGTTTTTCCAGCGCCGTTAGGGCCGAGCAACCCATAAAATTCGCCGTCCTGAATGGTCAGGTTGACCCCTTTTAATGCAATCGTATCCTCATATGATTTATGAAGATCGGAAATATGAATAGCCGGGGAGGTCAATTTTCTAAATCAAACCCGATGTTTTGATCAAATGGGCTTGGAAAATCAAATCCTTCTACATTGGGAAAATGAACAATGGACGATATATAAGCCCATGCAATTAATATGGATGCGGACACAGTTTTATATGCTTTTGACTTATTTTTTTTAGTGTGATCCGGAATTCTAAAATCTGGATTTTCAATCCAGATACCATTTTCATCATAGCCAACTACTTTAGCAAACAGTTTATTTTGCGTGATGCCCAATTCTTTAAGTGGTTCATGCTCGGATAGCACTATTAAAACAATATCTTCAACAATGTCTTCTATTTTCATCATAACTATTTTTGCTCCAATATCGAATTATAAAGTTAACTTGAACAATTCATCAGAAAAATTAATTTGATGTATCGCATTACAGATGCAAATATCTGTTTTTCTTCTCGTTGATTTTTCTAGAAATCTAGTTTTTTTATTATAATGGGATTGCAATCCGGAGAATGGGAGTATTCGCTGATTTGTTTTGATTGGGTTCAAACGAATATTGAATAAATCTTGCTGTTGCCCATCCCAAAACCCATCCAGCGACGATGTCGGAAATATAATGATTGCCAACATAGACCTGGCTATAACCAGTTATTAATACATATCCAATCATAACTGGTTGCATTTTGGGAGTGTTCAATGCAAAAGTTGTTGCCCAAGCGGCGGTGGCTGCAGCGTGTCCGGACGGGAAGGAAGGTGTCCAGCGGGAATTCCATAATCGAGGTGTGTATTGCCTGTTAGGGCGGTTTCTCTTGAAAATAAATTTCCCAATAGCAATAGGGAGTTGTACTCCAACAGTGGATGCTGTAAGTGGATGGATTTTGTCTCTTTCCAGTTGGAGAAATCCAGCATATCCAAATTCAAAAAAAGGCGTGGATAAAGCCAGACCTTCCATGGCATAATCCATCACGGCAGAATTGTTCTTACCTTCTAGAGCAGTGGACAATAAGAAATCCGTTTCTACAAAAAAGTTTTCCGAGTGAGCTATCCCATTTAAAATAAAAAAAATAATCAGCCGTTTCATTTCAGCATGTCCTGAAATTCTTTTTCTGACAGAATGGTAATTCCCAATTCTTCTGCTTTTTTAAGCTTTGAGCCGGCGTGCGGCCCCGCAACGACATAATCTGTTTTAGCACTGACAGAACCGGCTGCTTTTCCACCGAAGGATTCCACGATTTCTTTAGCTTCCGTGCGAGTCATTGTTTCCAGAGAGCCGGTGAATACAAATGTTTTGTTGGTAAGTATTTGTTCTTTTATTCTAATGACTTTTTCGAGGGTCACGCCCATGACAAAACAGTTATTCACAATGGTTACATTGTTTTTATCCGCCCAGAAATTGACAATTGTGTCGGCTACAATGGGACCCACTTCATCGATGGTTTCCAGTTTTTCCACATTTGCAGACATAAACGCTAAAATGTCACCATCGAATGCTTTTTCTAAAATCTTGGATACATGTTCACCCACATTTCGGATACCTAAGGCATGGACGAAACGGTGAAATGTTCTCTGTTTCGATTTTTCAATGGCTTGAATGATATTAGCAGCAGACTTTTCAGCCATTCG
>CAZIFK010000078.1:0-11046 GCA_964538995.1 uncultured bacterium | reverse complement strand
GCCAATTGCCTGCTGTTCATTTTCGAGCTTACGAGTCTTATCAGATGATAGATGAATTTGATTTGTTGGGTTTAAACGAATGGTGTCCTTTTACTCCAGCCATTACAAAAGAAAACTACAGCCTGAATTTTGATCGAATCATTAATTATATCAGACGTGGTGACTTTTATCAAATGAATTATACGTATCCCATGGTTTCTTCAACTGAACTCTCTCCCAGATTACTTTTTCAGTCATTTCGAGCAAAAAACCAGGTGGATTATTCTGCATTTATGGAAGACGATTCGTGGGCTATCCATAGTCTTTCCCCTGAACAATTTATTTTAATTCAGGATCGAATTATTTCAACTAGACCTATTAAAGGGACTTCAGCCCGTAGTCATGATCCTGAATTGGATCAAACACTTCTTAATCGTTTACTCGCAAGCGAAAAAGATCAGGCAGAACTTTACATGATCATTGATTTGATGCGAAATGATTTAGGGAAAGTATGTGAATATGACTCAGTGCAAGTGATGGAATCAAAATCAGTTCAAAAACTGGAAAAAGTTTTTCATACTTATGGACTGGTTAAAGGAAAAATAAAAAATAATATTCATCCCATTGAAGCCCTTATTTCCATGCTTCCTGGCGGATCTATTTCGGGTTGTCCGAAAAAACGTGTTTGTGAAGCAATCTATGAATTGGAAAACTCAGCTCGCGGCATTTACACGGGAACGATCGGTTATATCCTACCGGATGGTACGCTGCAATTCAACATTGCAATAAGAACTGTTTTTCAACAGAGAAATGATTTATTACTAGGTGTGGGCGGAGGAATTACAATCGGTTCAATAATGGAAGATGAATTCAAGGAATCATTGGCCAAGGCGGCTTCCTTTCAACCGTGATTAAAGCACTGATTAATGGAAAATGGAAATTTGTCCCTGATGAACATTTACAAATTGGCGGAGCTTCTTTTGCTTATGAATCAGGACTATACGAGACATTCAGAACGTTGAATTACAAACCTGTTTTTCTTGAGCAGCACTTAAACCGACTTTTTCAATCAGCTCGAATAATTGGTTTGAAAATCGAATTTTCAAGAGAGGGACTCTATAGAATGGTTCAATCTGTAGTGTCCGATTTCTTTGAATCCGATCAGCGTGTCCGCATTCTAGCAGTACCGGGATATCTCATTATTTACACATCTCCACTGAACCTTGATGAAGCGATTTATAATGGAGTAAAAGCCATAACCGTAAACGCCAAAAGAAACACTCCAGCCATAAAATCAACAAATTGTCAGATTTGCCTTAGCGCATATGAAAATGCACAGGGAGCAGGTTGTTTTGAGGCAATCTTAACAGATGATAAAGGTGATGTTTTTGAAGGAAGTAGGAGTAATGTATTTTGGATTAAAAATGAAAAAATATTTACTCGTCAAAATAATATTCTCCCAGGAATCACTCGTCAAATTATTATCTCAAAATTTTCATCTCCTGTTACCTTCGGAAACTTAAATGTGACTGATTTTAATCAAATCGATGAATTATTTATTACAAATAGTGGGTCTGGGATAGTACCCGTTTCACACGTTAACGGTTCCATAATCGGAAATGGCAATGTGGGTGAAATAACAAAAAATTTATTAGACGATTACATCCATTGGATTAGGGAAGATATAGAAAATTTACACCCTTGAAACAGGATCTTCTATTAAGTGGAATCAAAATATGCACATACTTAAAAATACCGTGATATAATGATTCAAAATCATATACTTAAAAAAAAGGTGATTTGAAATAAAATCAGTTGGTATAAGTCATTATTTAAACTTAAAATTCACTCAAAGGAAAGCAAAAGTGGCAACGAATTATTACTATAAATTTTTTATGAACAACGGGTTGAGGATCAGACCCTGAAGACATTTTGTCTTCTACTGACTTCAACCCCGGTTAATTAACTGGGGTTTTTTTATTGTCAAATAAAATTACAATCGGAATCCAAGGTGGAAAAGGTAGTTTTTCAGAAGAAGCTGCCCATGAGTTTGCCCACAATCATGGGCTTGAAGGAGCATCCATTGAATATCTCATTTCATCTGAAGCGGTGTTGGCAGCGGTGGAAAATGAAACAGTGTCGTTTGGTATTTTTGCCATGGAAAACGCACAAGGCGGCGTAGTCATTGAGAGCGTTGAAGCATTAGCGAAACATCGCTGTGAAATCGTGGAAATGTTTCATATTCCCGTAGATCAGAATCTTCTGGGTCTCGCTGGAACCCATGTGGGAGATTTGACTGAAATTCATTCACACCAACAAGCTCTGCGCCAATGCAAAGATTACTTGAGTGAACATTTCTGGACTCGTCCGCTTATTGAAGAAGACGATACCGCCGAAGCGGCTCGACGACTGGCAGAAGGGAAACTCCCACCTATGGCTGGTGTGATTGCCAATAAAGCGTGTGCAGAATTATATGATCTGGAAATTCTCCAGGAAAGTATCCACGACTTAAAACATAATCTAACCCTGTTCTTAGGGGTTAAAAAACTGGAGGACTCGTGAGAAACGTCGCCATCATCGGGTTTGGCCGCTTTGGGAAAGTCCTTGCTAACATTCTCCAAAAAGGATTTTCAATAAAAGCTTTCGACCTGAAAACCCAATCACCATTCCCCGGAGTCGAGTTTGTGAATCTGGACACTTTATTAAAAGAAAAGACTATTTTCGTTTCAGTTCCGATTCGTCATTTCGAATCGGTGATCGCAGATATAGCGCCAAAACTTTCCGAAGGAGTAACCATTATTGATGTATGCTCTGTAAAGATTCACCCTGTGGATGTCATGGAAAAATATCTTCCTAAATCGATTGGCATCATCGCTACTCACCCTATGTTTGGACCCGACTCATTCATATCAAATAATCGCCAGAAAATGATGGTGAATAATACGAGAGATATTCATAATCAGTTTAATTTTTGGAAAGGTTTTTTCATAGATCAAAGTATTCAAATCATGGAAATGACTGCGGATCAACACGATCGCCTGGCAGCACAAACCCAGGGAGTAACACATTTCCTGGGGCGTATGCTGAAAGAATTTGGGATTCGCAAAACGTCAATTGATACACAGGGATTCCGCGACCTGTTAGACCTGGTGGATCAAACCTGTAATGACACATGGGAATTATACACTGATCTACAATTATACAATCCTTATACTAAAGCCATGATTGAGAATTTGAAACAGGCCTCCAAAACACTTGATAACCGATTAAAGGATTTGCAACATGTGGCAAATTGACAGCTGGAGAAAATTTACTGCCAAGCATATCCCTGATTATCCCGATAGAGATCATTTAGCGGAAATAGAAAAGACACTTCAGGGATTCCCGCCTCTGATTTTTGCCGGTGAAGTTCGATCCATGAAGCGATTGTTAGCAGATGCTGCAGAAGGACATGCATTTTTGCTTCAAGGCGGGGATTGTGCTGAAAGTTTTTCCGAATTTCATGCCGACAATATCCGGGATACCTTTAGAGTTATTTTACAAATGGCTGTCATTCTGACGTCGGGAACCAATATACCCGTTGTGAAAATGGGACGTATGGCTGGACAATTTGCAAAACCTCGCTCGAGCCCCACGGAAACAATTGATGGCGTAGAACTCCCAAGTTATACAGGTGACATTATTAATGACATCCGGTTTGACGCAGATAAAAGGCAACCAAACCCTGAACGAATGCTCAAAGCCTATTCCCAAGCAGCTTCCACGCTGAATCTTTTACGAGCCTTCGCCGATGGCGGTTATGCTGATCTTCGCCATGTGCAATCCTGGAATATGGGATTCGTAAAAAGCGGTCCGCAGGGAGAACGGTATCGGCATTTAGCGGACCGAATTCAGGAAAGTTTGAATTTTATGGATGCCCTGGGTATCACGTCTTTAAATACACCTCAGCTTCGCCAGGTTCAATTTTTCACCAGCCATGAAGCTTTGCTTTTACAGTATGAAGAAGCAATGACGAGAGTCGATTCTACTTCGGGAGATGTGTATAATACTTCAGCTCATTTTTTATGGATTGGCGACCGCACACGATTCCTTGACAGCGCCCATGTGGAATTCTGTCGCGGTATAAAAAACCCTATTGGTATCAAATGCGGATCTTCGTTAGATCCCGATGAACTTATTCAACTTTTAGATATCTTAAATCCCAATGATGATGCGGGACGTATCACCCTTATTACCCGGTTTGGTTATAATAAAGTCGAAGCCTATCTGCCTAAAATGATTCAAAAGGTCCAACAGGAAGGCCGTACTGTAATTTGGTCCTGCGACCCCATGCACGGGAACACAATCAAAAGCAAAAAAGGAATAAAAACACGCCCGTTTGATCACATTATTGAAGAAGTAAAACAGAATATCAAAATTCATCAGGCAGAAGGGTCCCGGACGGGCGGTATCCATCTGGAAATGACGGGGCAGAATGTGGCCGAGTGTACCGGGGGATTTGATGAGATTTCGGAAGCGGATTTATCGGATCGCTATCGGACCCATTGTGATCCACGATTAAATGCAAACCAGGCTATAGAATTAGCTTTTCTGATCGCCGATGAATTAAAACGGAATGGAAATCAATAAATGAGCAAAGGCAAATTATTATCAAAATAACATGTCCATGATTTGGACATGTTATTATATACGTGTCCATATATTGAACTTTTTTGACCATGTAATTAAAATGATCATTTCAGAATAAAACAATCAAGATTAGTTTTCAATGATAAAAGGTGAGCTCAATTTCCCGGGAGATAAATCCATCTCCCACCGGGCACTTATGCTGGCGGCATTATGTAACGGAGAATCCCGGCTTTCCAATCTCTCTACCGGTGCTGATGTGCTCACCACTAGAAAATGCCTCGAAGACTGCGGAATTCAAATCAGAAATGATGATGAGGATATAATTGTAAAAGGCGGTCGTTTTTCCGATCCCAAAGAGCCTTTAGACTGTAGAAACTCCGGAACCACTGCACGATTGCTATTGGGATTGTTGTCCGGACAGGGAATTAATGCCACGTTGATGGGAGATGAGTCCCTTACTTCTCGTCCTATGAATCGTATTTTAAATCCTCTATCTCAAATGGGTTTGAAAGCAGAAAGCAACAATGGGACTTTACCCATCACAATCCATCAAAGCGAATTGACCGGGATTCATTATGAGTCACCGGTCGCCAGCGCCCAAGTAAAATCCGCTGTATTGTTAGCCGGACTTGGTGCTGTCGGAAAAACATCTGTAACCGAACCAATAAACTCCCGAGACCACACAGAACGCATGCTGAAGGGTTTGGGAGCAAAATTATCTGTAGATGGAAATTCTTCTATTGTTTCCAGATTAACATCTCCTTTATCTGCTTTTGAGATGACGATTCCCGGGGATCCTTCCACTGCTGCATTTTTTGCCGCAGCGGCTGCTCTCGTTCCTGATTCTGAAATTACACTGAACTGTGTGTTGGCGAATCCCACGCGGACTGGATTTTTTTCGGCTCTCGAAAAATTGGGTGCCGGTATGGAATGTTTAAAACAATGGGACGAAGCAGGTGAACAGGTTGGTAATCTGAAAATTTTTCATCAGCCACTTAAAGCCATTTCAATTAATAAACAAGACGTACCACGGCTTATTGATGAAATCCCCATCTTTGCTGTTTTAGCTACACAGGCGGAAGGCTTAACAGAAGTACGGGGAGCGGAAGAACTCCGGGTAAAGGAATGTGATCGCATTTATGCCATCTGCTCAAACCTGAAGCGAATGAGGGCAGATATTGAAGAATTGGAGGATGGCTTTATCATCAATGGCCACACACCCCTTGTCGGTACAACGATCGAAACATTCAATGACCACCGAATTGCCATGGCTTTCACAATAGCTGGACTAATTGCAGACGGTGATACCAATTTAGACAATCCTGATTGTGCCTCCATTTCCTATCCCGAATTTTATAAAGTATTGGAAGGTTTAATCGTTTGAAACGGTTTGCAGTCATTGGCGATCCCATTGTACATAGCTTGAGTCCGGTGCTTCATCAAGAAATATACGGTCAGCTCGGCATGGAAGCGGTGTATGAAAAAGTGCATATCACGCAGAATCAATTATCTGATTTCATGACTCAAAATGATTTTGAAGGTATAAATGTAACAATTCCCCACAAAACATCAGTAATTCCTTTTTTAAACGAGTTGGAAGAATTTGCAGAGAAACTCGGCGCTGTGAATTGCGTATCCGGCGGAAAAGGATATAATACCGATTGGATGGGATTTTTAAAAGCGATGGAATTAAATGATGTTAAATTAACAGGAATGAATTGCCTGATACTTGGTGCCGGCGGTGTTGCGCGGGCTGTGGCATATGCGCTCATAAAATCAAATGTTAATTCTATTACAGTAGTAAACCGAACGAACGAAAAAGCGGAATCGCTAACTCAATGGATAAAATCACAATCAGATATCCGAGCTAAATCTTCGTCACCTGAATACTTGAACACTTCACTGCTTGATCACATTTTTATCAACTGTACACCCCTTGGCATGTGGCCTGACATAGAATCTGTTCCCATGGATGTGAACGATATCGATGAGAACCAGATTATGATAGACACAATCTACAATCCACTGGAGACAGAATGGCTTAAACTGGGTAAAGAAAAAGGAGCAAAAACGTTTGGAGGACTGGACATGTTCATTGCCCAGGGATTGGCATCGGCGGATATCTGGTTTGGTGAAAATATTTCTGAAAAAGTAGACTTGAATAGATTAAAACAAGCGCTTATAGCAGCAATTTAAGAGTATCTCGTCGTTGTATTTTCCCCGAATCAGTTTCTGAAAATTCAGGGATAAAAAACACTTCCTTCGGTCGTTCAAATTTTTCTAATGATTCATATGATATATCCATTTTTTTCCCTTCCAACACTAACACTACTGTCTCTCCAAGTGATTCATCGGGCCGTCCTACGATAAAAAATCGTCTATCCGGAATCACCGATACCAGTTTTGCTTCCACGACTTCAGGGATGATCTTCACACCCCCGCTATTGATCATATTGTCGATCCGCCCCAACCATTTAAAAGATGTTTCATTGAACAATTCAACAATATCATTCGTGATAACAGGTTCGGGATTCACCATGGACGCATGAATCACTATACAGTCTCTTTCATCCGTTTCAAAACGCACACCTTCGACTGCTGTAAAAACATCTGATTGATTCGGGCCATTTATTGGTTTGATGGCAATGTGTGTCAGAGTTTCAGTCATTCCATACGTTTCATAAACTTTTGTAGAAACGGATTGAAGTTTATTAATCAAATTTTGATTTACCTGTCCACCGCCCACGATGAGTGTTTTTACTTTGTCTAAATAATCTATGCTTTTTTCCAGTTGAAGCGGCACCATAGCAGCAAAATCAATTGTACTTTCAATTTCTCTCAACGGATAGGATGATGGTTCCACTACTTTCAAATCCATTCCCAATTCCATGGCGCGGGCTACCATCATTTTCCCCGCGACATATTTCATAGGCAGGCAAAGTAATGTTGTATCTCCCGTTTTGAGTTCAAATATTTTTCCCGTAAGTTTTGCGGAATTTCCCATCCAGTCTTTTTGAACGATAATTGTTTTAGGCCTTCCGCTTGAACCTGAAGTCTGCAATTCCATTGTTTCTGTTGGACTCAACCATTCTGTGACGAATTGATTCACATCAGTCCAAATTGACGCATCGTCTTTCCAAAGTAATCCATTATGTACATGAAGTGGAGATGGATTATTGTTGGTAAATAGCTGTCCTGTCCCCAATCCTTGAAAGCCTTCCGGTTTCATTATGGATGTCCATTGGGCAATGGCATTGAGCCCCACATTAGATTCCAGCGCTGATGTTACCCACCAGCCGATTTTTCTCTCTTTTGCTAACTCAATCCATTTTTCACATTCTGCAAATCCGCCCAATAGGCTCGGTTTTAATACTAAATATTGTGGCTTAACAATATCTAACATTTCAATCCGATTTGCCTCGTCAACAATAGAAATCAATTCTTCATCCAAGGCAATAGGTACGGGTGACGACTTACACAATTCTAATAACAGTTCCCATTGCCCTTCTTTGATGGGTTGTTCAATGGAATGGAGATCAAACTCCGCCAGCTGATTCAGTTTTTCTTTTACATCCGATTCAGTAAATGCACCATTTGCATCCACTCGCATTTCAATCTCATCACGGCTAAAACGAGTGCGAATGGATTTCAGGATATTTATTTCCGTATTAAAATCCAAAGCGCCAATTTTTATTTTGATGCATTGATATCCTTCATCCAGTTTTTGTTCAACTTGCTCGATCATGAAATCCGGATCCCCTATCCAGATAAGTCCATTTATATTAATTGGTGAACGATAAGTGGTGAATGATGATTTATAATAATTTTGCCCGCCGCCATTCATTAAGTCCAAATGAGCCATTTCCAATCCACAACGAATGGATGGAAATTTCATTAACAGGGAATAATCTTCTATAAATGGTTTGGAATCTGCACAAATTTCATCCAGCTTTGATTCTATCTGATCAAAATTGTCTATGCTCAATCCGGGTAACGGAGCACATTCACCTATTCCGATTACTTCTCCATCAGTCAGAAATAAATACCAGACAACTCTTGTTTCCATTACACCCCGGGATGTGCCTACCGGGTGCTTAAAGATCAGGGTTCGTTTTTTCCAAGATGCTTTCATTTTATTAAGCCATAGAGATGCCGAGAACGCAAAGAGAAAATGGAATTTCTGTGTGCGTTGTTGCTGTGCGATAAATTCATAGGTTTAAAAATAAAACAAAAATAATTGAGAAAAAAAATGTCGCGATGGCTTGTTTTTTCAGATAAGGGTCAAAAGATTTGAAATCATTACTTCTTAATATTTTTCGAGTTGGTTTTAAAAAAAGGATAAATCCAAAAAGGAAAACCCAAACAGCTTTAATATCAGGAATCGTGTAAGCCATTACGAATAAAATTCCTATAAAATTGAGGAAAAAATGATATTTCTTTGCCCATTGAAATCCCATTTGGACTACCAAAGTATTTTTTCCCATTTTGGCATCCGCTTCGTGATCCCGCATATTATTGATATTCAAAACGGCTGTTGTAAATAATCCAATTGCGGATGCCGGTAAAAGCAACCGCAAATAAAGGGTGTGAGTGTGAAGAAAGTATGAACCAATCACACCGAGCCAGCCGAAAAAAAGAAATACGAATAGGTCACCGAAACCAGAGTAACCGTAAGGATTCTTCCCCATGGTATATTTTATCGCTGCCCCCATGGCGGCGAGTCCCAAAACGGCAAACAAACCTGCTTTCCTTAATTCTAATCCAAGCGTTCCTTCATAAATCAACCATACGCCAAAGATTGAACATAATAAAGAAATCACCCACATGGCTTTCACTATTTGCTTTTTCGTAATAAGCCCCGCTTGCAAAGTTCGATCTGGCCCAACGCGGTTTGTATTATCAGTCCCTTTTACAAAATCACCGTAATCATTTGCCAAATTTGACAGAATCTGCAGGAACAGGGTGGTGATCAACGCCAATCCAAAGACTAATCCATTTAATTGACCATCAGCCGCCGCCAACCCGCTCCCCATAATAATACAGGAAAAAGCTAACGGTAATGTTCGCAGGCGAAATGCTTTAATCCATTTATTCATAATTTTTATGCCACAGAGACACAGAGATCGCAAAGATTTATTTCTAAATTTTACTCTGTGTTCTCTGTGGCTCTGCGGCTATTAAGGAAACTTTGGATATTTATCAAAATCCGGCTTCCGTTTTTCCACAAAGGCATCTCTACCTTCTTTTGCTTCATCAGATAAATAATAGAGCAGAGTTGCGTTCCCTGCCAGTTCCTGAATCCCAGCCTGTCCGTCCAATTCTGCATTGAAGGATGATTTCAACATCCGGATGGCTAGCGGAGAATTTCTCTGAATTTTCTGAGCCCATTCGATGAAAGTGTCTTCCAATTTTTCCAATGGAACTACCCTGTTTACCAATCCCATATCTAAGGCCTGCTGGGCGTCATATTGATCACATAAATACCAAATCTCCCTCGCTTTTTTCTGTCCCACAATTCGCGCAAGGTAGGAGGCGCCGAACCCTCCATCGAATGATCCTACTTTCGGTCCTGTTTGACCGAATCGTGCATTCTCCGCAGCAATGGTTAGATCGCACACCACATGCAATACATGTCCGCCACCGATGGCCCAGCCAGCTACTGCCGCTATGACGACCTTCGGAATGGAGCGAATCTGTTTCTGTAAATCAAGTACATTAAGCCTCGGGACTTCATCCTTGCCCACATAGCCTCCATGACCGCGAACACTCTGATCTCCACCGCTGCAAAAGGCCTTGCCCCCTTCCCCGGTAAAAATGATGACCTGAATGTTTTCATCATCACGGCAGATGTTCATGGCGTCGATCATTTCTTTTACTGTTCTTGGTGTGAATGCATTGTGTTTTTTGGGACGATTAATGCTAATCTTGGCAATACCTTCAAAGAGATCAAATTTGATCTCTTTGTATTCTTTAATCGTTTTCCAATTTTGTTTCCAATCCATATTTATTCCCCATTCATTAATGATTTCAAAAAATTTGTATTTGTTACCATGTCCGTAAAAATTTCCATGATACCTTTTTCGAAACTACCAAGGGATGCTTTCAATGCTTCCATGGATGATACGCTTCGATAATCCAATCCAAATTCTTTTGCGGTCAATTCAGCAGTGCGATTGTGGGGTGTGATGAACAATTCTTTAAGTTCCCCCTGATTCGATGGACCGGGAATTATATTGAAAATACCCCCGCCACCGTCATTCAGAACCACAATCCGTAGTTTTTTCGGAAATTCGTGATTCAACCATAATCCATTCCTATCATAGAAAAAAGCTAAATCACCCACAATTAAAGTATGCGTCCGTTTTGGATTAGCTAAAGCGTGGCCCACGGCTGTGCTCACCGTTCCGTCAATCCCCGAAGTACCCCGGTTAGACCATA
>CAZIFK010000077.1:0-11107 GCA_964538995.1 uncultured bacterium | reverse complement strand
ATTACCAACGGGATCACCGTACACCATTATATCGTACAAAGTTTATGTTATCAACAGTGTGGGGACATCGGTTGTTTCCAATGTAGTTACATCCATACCGTTTTATTCCCGTGATATATTCTGGACAGACCGGGTAGGCGTATCAGTGAGTGGTAATGTGTTGACGAAGACATCAGGCGGCAACAGCTGGAACGCAGGAGCGGCCTCTTTTGATTACATTGCCAGTGATGGAGCGATAGAGTTCACAGTAGGAGCGACGAATGCTTATCGGATGTTTGGTTTTTCTTCCACCAATGCCAATGCGCACTATAACACAATCCACTATGCCATTTATCCCCGAGCGAATGGATCGCTGCAGGTTTATGAGAATGGTAGAAAGAAGGGTAATTTTGGGAATTATTCCGTGGGTGATGTATTGCGAGTAGAGCGTCAGGGGAGTACCATATTGTACAAGCGTAATGGGACTACGTTGTATACCAGCAGTCGTTCATCCAGTGGTAATTTGATAGCGGATGTATCTATTTACACCATGGGTGGGACGATAACGGATGCGATAGTTTACGGAGCGGCATCGACAGCGCCAAATCCGGTGATAGATTTAGCGGCGACGGATGGATTGGGAGAGTCCGATTTAAGCTGGACGGCGCCTTATGATAATGGTTCGGCCATTACGGATTATGAGATACACTGGAGTACGGATGGTTTTGAGTCGGATGATCAGACGTTCAACGATGGCGTTAATACAAACACCAGTGTAACGGTAACAGGATTACCGACGGGAGCGCCCTTTAAGATAGTATCTTTCAAAGTTTTTGTTATAAATGCAGTGGGTACTTCAGGACCTTCTAATGTACTTACGGCAATTACATTTGCTAGTAAAGATATTGAATGGACGGATTTGGTTGGGGTATTGGTGAATGGCAATTCGTTGACAAAAGTATCGGGAGGTAATAACTGGAACGCAGGAGCAGCCTCTCTTGATTCAATTGCCAGTGATGGAGCGATAGAGTTCACGGTGGGAGCGACCAATGCATACCGTATGTTTGGTTTTTCTTCCACCAATGCCAATGCCCACTATAACACAATCCACTATGCCATTTATCCCCGAGCGAATGGATCGCTGCAGGTTTATGAGAATGGTAGAAAGAAGGGTAATTTTGGGAATTATTCCGTGGGTGATGTATTGCGAGTAGAGCGTCAGGGGAGTACCATATTGTACAAGCGTAATGGGACTACGTTGTATACCAGCAGTCGTTCATCCAGTGGTAATTTGATAGCGGATGTATCTATTTACACCATGGGTGGGACGATAACGGACGCAGAGATATATGGAGTATTAGGAATACCAACTATCGTGACGTTAGAGTATCCTGATTTTCCAAGAAAAAAATGGATGATGTGGGGAGTACCGGTTGTTCCCGAAGATCCCGATCCGTTTGTAGTATTAGGAGATGATTTTGGCGGACAAATGCCTGATAATTATAACTGGCGTGTAAGCCGTTGGAATA
The DNA here is from genome assembly GCA_964538995.1 of uncultured bacterium. Classification (GTDB taxonomy): domain Bacteria; phylum Fidelibacterota; class Marinisomatia; order Marinisomatales; family TCS55; genus JADFRD01. Next base: position 9,599 of record CAZIFK010000077.1, on the reverse strand, counting down.
CTGCTCAAGAAGGCTATGCCTATTACGGAGAGGATGGCCCGGATGGGATCATCGGACTCGATCCCACTGACTTTGCACCTGGTTTTGGGTATTGGCTTATCCAAGATGTATATGATACTCCAACCATTGATGTAACAGGAACCTTGAACCTCAATTATCCCGATACTATTGGGGTGGAACCACCTCCATCAGCAGGTGTAAATGGTCTCAATTTAATGGCAAATCCAGCTAATCGAACCATAGACTGGTCCAATACCTTGGTTACTGATGGCACCCAGACTTTGTTTATCTTGGATGCTGCCGTTGCTGGTTGGGTAACTGCTTATTCCTATATTTGGGATTATGAGAATGAGGAGTATAATGTTGTCACACCGGATGTATTTTCACAATCCGATACAATTAGTACATGGGGAGGTTTCTGGTTCAATCAAATCGAATTTGGGAAAGATTTGGAACTGATATTTCCAAAAGTAATATTGCCAAAATTAATTGCTCCAAGCCGACCTTTTGTTAATCAGGATGGGACGGAAATTATCAACGGTAGAACATCCGGAAAACTTCCCGATATGGATTGGTTGCTTGATCTAAAATTGACTACTGCTGATGGAAAATTTCGCGATATGGGAAATCGGATAGGGGTATCCAAACTATCGTCTAACGAATTCGATGGACTTGATGCTAATTATTTTACTCCTATGACAGCACGGTTCGGTTCCCTCTTCTTTCCTCATGATGATCCTTCGGATTCAGAAGTGTTCTGGCCTGATAACCCGGTAAAGTTGGATCATGACTATCGCAGCAATACACGGGAAGAACAGACCTGGAAACTGAGAGTGGAGGATGTTGGCGTTTCTGGCGACTGGAAACTTGAATGGTCAAATATTACTAATGTACCTGGTAGCGTAAAATTATCCCTCTTTTCCGAGGATTCATTGATATATGAAAATATGTCCAAATATGGTTCCCATTCATTTCCATTATCTAGCGGGGATCACCGTGATTTTATGATTAAAGCAGTCAGGATTAATGATCAATTATCGCCTTTTGTAAATGCACGACTAGAAGTGAACCCAACAGTAACTAATAATTTGGATTTATATATCTTTCCGAATGAACCGGTTAATGATCTGACTATCAGCGTGGATGATAGTGTTCGGGAAACTGAATTTTGTATTACTAATAATAATATCTACCGGACAAATATTATTACTGACTTGGATGGGATTCACACAATTACCTTTGACATGATAGATATTGTTGGAAACAGTACAACTGATACACTACTATTAAATATTCAGGGCGTGCAAACCGATAGCAGTGTATTTGCTCCGGGTAGAAGTGTGAGATTGGTTCATTCCTTCCATATGAATAATAATAGTCAGCAATTCATCAGCATCGGATCCGGATTGAATGAATCTAGGTTTGTTTTGCCGGCGGAAATGATCGGTGGAATTTATACCGTTTCTCTTCTCGGTGATAATTCGGAGAAATCGGTAAAAATAATCTTTAAATTATCGGATTTTCGAATAAAACTATCCCAAATTGATAAGGTTTCGTTATACCAGGAAACTCTTGACGGATGGCATCCAATAGAGACAGTTTATAACCTAAAAACCAAAACTCTTACAGGGCATATTTATACAGGCGGACGATTCGCTTTATTTAAAATCGGCGGACATTCCCAGTCGGAATACCTTTTACCCGAAGAAACAGCATTGTTACAAAACTATCCGAACCCTTTTAATGCAACTACATTGATACCGTTTACTATTGCTAAGGAAAGCCACATAAAAATAACTGTTTATAATCTATTAGGACGCGAAGTCGTAGTTTTAAGAAATGAATCTATAAAGCCAGGTTTTTATAAGGCTATTTGGAGAGGAAAGGATAAGTTTGGAGTTCCCGTAGCCAGTGGTGTATATTTTGTTCAGTTTGAGTCAGCAAGTCTGAGACAAGTTCGAAAATTATCAATGATAAAATAGATAGGACAGTTATTATCAATAAACATTTCAACACAATTGCCTAGATCCAAAAGAAACCCCAAATGAGTGACCAATCGCTGGTTAATTCAATGGTTCAAGATATATGCGAGTAAAAATACTAAAATATTTAAAAGGATTTCTTATTATTGCCACACAATTAGTTATTTTTCTTAGTTGTGTAAAAGATGAAAAGCTAAGTGCTGCCATAATTGCTGGTCCGTCTGTAAACTTTTTAACGCCGACTAAGGTCCAAATTACCTGGGAAACGGATATTCCGGGAAACAGCACTGTAGAGTATGGACTCGATACTTCTTTGGATTCCATCTATGTGGATAATGAGGAACGGCAGTCCCATAATGTTATCCTCTCGGGTTTAAGTTTCAATAAAACTTACTACTATCGTATCAGTTCAATATCATCATCTTTCGATACGGAAGTCTCCGGTGAGATTAATAGTTTTACCACCGGTGGGAACATAATAAATATAGTAACCGGACCCATAGTTGAGCTTATTACACCAAGCGAGGTTCTTATTTCTTGGGATACGGACACGCTGGGTAATAGCATCGTAGAGTACGGTATGAATACTAACCTGGATTCCTCCTATATTGATGATGAAGAAGGGAAATTCCATAGCGTAACTATCACCAACCTCTATCCTGATTTAAAATATTTTTACCGTATAACGTCAGTATCATCAGCACTAAATGCCCAAGTTTCCAGTGCAATTGATACTTTCACAACCCTTGAAGGTGTAATCAGCATTATATCACCACCGGTTGTTGAACATACTTCACCGGTAGAGGTACAGATCACCTGGGATACGGATGTAACCGGAAGCAGCATTGTGAATTATGGACTCACTACTGATTTGGGTTCACAGGTTCTGGATTCAGAAGAGCAATTATCTCATAGTATCACACTTATGGACCTAGCTCCCGATACGCCATATTACTACCGAGTGACTTCCATTTCGTCAGGATTAAATGCTCAAGCATCGAGTGCGATTGATACTTTCACAACCATTGAAGGTGTAATCAGCATTTTATCACCACCAGTTGTTGAAAATATTTCACCGGTAGAGGTACAGATCACCTGGGATACGGATATAACCGGAAACAGCATTGTGGATTATGGACTCACTACCGATTTGGGTTCACAGATTCTGGATTCAGAAGAGCAATTATCGCACAGTATAAATCTCACAGACCTGACTCCTGGTACGCTGTATTATTATGAAGTGACTTCGGTATCATCAGCACTAAATGCCCAAGTCTCCAGTGCAATTGATACTTTCACAACCGATGCAGGTGTAATCAGCATTATATCACCACCGGTTGTAGAACATACTTCACCGGTAGAGGTACAGATCATCTGGGATACGGATATCACCGGAAACAGTATTGTGGATTATGGACTCACTACCGATTTGGGTTCACAGGTTATGGATTCAGAAGAGCAATTATTGCACAGTATAAATCTCACAGATCTGACACCTTCCACTACATATTATTATCAAGTGACTTCTATTTCATCAGCATTAAATGCCTATGCATCAAGTGTGATTGATAGCTTTACTACCAGTACAGGTGAACTTAATATCGTAATGGGACCAGAGGTTGAGATTGTTTCATCGACGGAAGTCCTCATTACCTGGGATACGGACATAATTAGTAACAGTATTATTGATTACAGTACCACGACTAATTTGGATTCACAAGTTATAGATTTAACCGAGCAATTATCTCATAGTATGACGCTTACTAACCTGACTGATTCCACCACATATTATTATCAAGTAACTTCTGTATCGTCAGCGCTAAATGTCCAGGTTTCCAGCGAGATTGACACTTTTGCCACTTCTGGACTGATGGGAAGATAGTGACTCCATTTTGTTCTAAAGGATGAGCTCTAATAATAAATGCAAATGGAAATAATAAATTACTTTACAAGAATCACCATTATTTTGGTCATATCACTTTTGTCGCAGGTTGTGGGACAAACAGTTGCGACCCAAACCCCATTTATCAACCTTTCTGATGTTGAATTACAGAGCTCAAATAATTATTTCCATGAAGTAACTCACACAAACTCGAATATTCACTTTCCATTTATTCAAGATTATTGGCACGATGCTATTTACAAACAAGTCCCATTTAATTTCACGCAAAATTATCCGATAATTTCAGGAATACAAACGCCTGTTCAACCGTTTGTAGGTGTGGATGGAGTTATTACATCCATAAATCAAAGTTATTTATTGAATACGTTTATTGATTGGGTATTAGATATTCAATTAATTACCACTGATGGTGAATACCGAGATATGAGTAATCGAATAGGCGTTATGGCCAACACTTCCGACGGTCGAGATGGTCTTGATGCTGATTTCTTTGTTCCAAATGCTGACGCTTTTGGAGCTATGTATTTTCTTCATGATGATTGGACTCCCGCTGTAAAATTGGATTATGATTACCGCAGTAATGAGTGGATCCAACAATTGTGGGAATTCCAAATATGGGTTAGCGGTGTCTCCGGTGACTGGAACCTTAGATGGCCCAATATTACTAATGTGCCTGGCAACATCCAGCTTTCTCTTACAAATCAGGATATGTCTACTATTCTAATCCCCGATTTGAGACTAGAGCGGGAATCTCCTATCCTATCACTGACTAGTGGTAGTTTACAGAATTATGTCCTAAAAGCAGTAGTTGTGGAAGATACATTGGCTCCTTACGTGCAGGCTGGTTTTGTACAAAATCCGTTATTACAAACTTATGTGGATCTTTATATTTTTCCCAATGAACCGTTAGAATATTTAACCATTTTTGTGAATGATGTCATTCAAATTCCCGGGTTTAATGAAGGCCTTTTCAATATCTACCGAGCCTCTTTTGAGATTGAGGAATATGGTACCCATACAATCGTTTTCTCATCAGTGGACCTCGCTGGAAACAATAGTGAAGATAGTCTATTAGTAACTTTTCAGGGAACTCTTGCAGGAAGAGTTGTGGCGCCTGATGGGAAAGTGGAATTAAATCGATTCCCTGGTAGATTTATGGATAATAGGAAATTGGTTGGCCTGGGCTATGGTTTGGAACAATCCACTCATTTGTTACCCGCAGATATTGTCGGGAATATTTACACAACTTGCCTACCACCTTTACAATTGGATGAGAACATTGAAATTATTTTTAATCTTTTGTCATTCGGATTACGGCCAAGCCAATTTTCTAAAGTGTCGTTGTACCAAGAGACTTCTGACGGATGGAAGGTAATTCCCACAATTCTGAACGCACAATTTGGAACTCTTTCAGGTGCTCTAACCCAAAGTAGTAGGGTCGCTCTGTTGAGGATTAGTGGGAATACTGAATTAGCTCATCTACTTCCTGAAACCACTGATCTGTTAGCCAGCTACCCGAATCCATTTAATGCATCCACTGTGATACCATACACGATTGCCAACGAGAGCCAGGTTAAAATTGCTATTTACGATCTGCTGGGACGTGAGGTTGTTGTGCTTATAAATGAATTTCAAACTCCAGGTCAGTATTCAATTATCTGGGGTGGTAAAAACCAATTTGGCTTTCAATTAGCGAGCGGTATCTATTTTGTTCGTATTGAAGCCGGGGTAGCTAAACGTACTAAAAAACTGTCATTAGTTAGATAATAGTGAGAAATAATAGATGACTATTGTAAAAAAAATTCTGATGATTATCTTACTAACCGGGAATGGGTTGTTTTGGTATGGTTGTAGTCCGGAGGAAGACAAAGTTGAAATTCAAATTGTGAATGGTCCAACGACGGCTTTAATAGCGCCTACGCAAGTGCTCGTTTCCTGGGAAACAGATATACCGGGTAACAGCATCGTAGATTATGGTCCTACAACTGATGTAAACCTGACATTTATCGATGATGAGGAACGTCAGTTTCACAATGTGCTTCTTACAGGGCTTACGGCCAATACCCAATATTATTATCAAGTTACTTCAATTTCATTAATCATAGATGCGGGAGCTAGCAACACATTAAGTGAATTTATGACTGGAGAAAATGAGGAAAGTATAACTCAGAATGGTTGGATTTGGTTTGCTCAGAATCAAATGGACAGTGCCACTTTTTATTTCAATCAGGCTTTATCGCAAAACGATGAATATGGCTGGGCTTTTATTGGCCTGGGATGGGTACAGCTAAGACAGGGTGAGTTATTCGAAGCACTCTCATATTTTAATACAGGTTTAACATTTGAGCCCACGCAACTTGATGGTAGGGTTGGTCGGACTGCCATTAACTTAAGTTTCAATGACTACAACGCTGTGATCAGTGATGGAAATTTTGTATTAAATACTGAAGCGAATTATGTATTTGAATATGATAGTACAGTAAATTACCAGGATGTGCACCTCCTTTTGGCTCAAGCTTATTATGCCAAGGAGGATTTTGAATCTGCACAGGCCCATTGCAATATATTAGATCCCAACAACGATCTTGACCTGGCACTACCTTCTTCCTGGGTGGTGAACGGTGTTACCTACAGCACATACGTTGAGGCACTGCTGGGATTGATCCAGTATTTGGTATTACAGTATGGTGGTGGATAATAAATGCATATCTCAAAGGGGCATTATTTTTTTAAAAAAAATGTATAAAAATAAATTTCAAAAAGATCGAATGAAACTAACTCATATTTTCCTTAAACTTTTTCAACTCGAAAGTTTATTTCTGTAATACTTCCTTTAAATAATATGAGACACTTTATATTTCTGAATTTCGTAATGAGCATGAATAATCAATTGTAAAATAGGAGTATTAAAGAAGATTCAAAATAGTAAATTCAATTAGACTTTCTAATAGAATTTAGTAATTTCCATTAATGAATAAATCGTAGCGAGGTAAGTATGGATTACAAGATATTTGTTATTGTTGCAGCAACCTTGGCATTAATTTTGAGTGTCATGCTGTTGGTAGCACCAAAATTATTGATAAAAACAAGTGAGATTCTCAATAGAGATATTGACTCGACAAAGTATATTATGAATCATAGACAGGTTTTTGGAATGATTATTTTGGCGCTTGGTGTTTTAATGCTTTATTTTGTCCTTTGGGGCTAATAATGTTTTTTCAGAAATTATATTGAGGTTATTATGGATCACACTACAATCGATTACATTTTACTATTTAGTTCATTGTTGATTATTCTTTTCGGAATTGTAATATTGGTTGCTCCGACTGAGTTTAACAAATGGGCCAAAGCAATGGACAGAGTCGTTGGTTTATTTGATGTAAAAATTCTTTCAAACCGGATTATATGGGGTATTATTTTATTAATTTCGGCATCATTCTTATTCTATACAGCATATTCTCACTAATGTTGGTTTTGACTTATGATGTTTATCAATAGTCAGAGAAAACGTAAATATATGTAAGGGAGAAGTAAATGATTGAAATGATTAATAATAGTACTTTATTACAAGAAATCATTTTTGATAGTATGAAATTGTTCTTTATCATTGGAGCTATTTCAGGTGTGATCATCGGTTTATTTCTCATTTACAAACCTGATTCTTTTAAAAAATGGAATCAAAAACTGAACCATTGGTATTCCTCAAGGAAAACATTAAAACCGTTAGAAATCATGCATGAAACAGACAGTCATGTATATAAACACAACAAATATTGGGGTGGGGCTATGCTGATAGGATCAGGATTGTTCCTCTATCATTATTTTACTTGGCAATTTCCTGAAACAGCTTTAAAACTACTTTTTCCAAATCAAGCAGAGTCATTTGTCGCAGAAGCGACTATGAGTAGTATTTGGATGTTTTTAGCGGTATTTATTCTTATGGGTATCCCTGTGTGGGTTTTATTGATAATCAATCCTGATTTATTAAAAAGGGTTAGTAAACTTTTCAACCACTGGTATTCCACAAGGTTAGCTTTGCTTCCTCTGGTAAAAATGCATCATGAATTTGACAAAATGGTGGTAAAAAATAATCGAGTATTTGGTATTCTTTTCATATTTGGATCTATCTATATTTTGTATACAGTAATGTATTATAATAAATTATTTTAACAAATATAATTGCTTGTTCGGTGAATGTATAGGGACTGCTATTCCGCAGTAATCCTAATCCTAATTGACGTGGTGATACCAAATCGATCATCAAATCATCCTAACCAAAAAAGGGTGAATCCTATACACCCTGATTCCCATTCATTAATATCTTCCATTATTGGGTACCCCAAAGATATTGTCATTTTCTCCTTGGACCTGAACTACTGATGGATACCAAGATTATACTTCTGATTTCGATTATACTTCAGCTTGGAGCAGCTCTTCTCGCATTAAGGCTTATCCGAGTGACGGGTCGGCGGATCTCTTGGGCGTTAATCGCTTTCGCCATATTGCTCATGGCTGTTCGGCGGTCTATTACTTTCTACAGAGTTATGGCGGGTGATATGGCGCTACCCCCCGATTTTTTAGCTGAAATAGTAGCCCTGCTCATTTCGATTCTCATGGTAGTGGGTATCGCATGGATTTCACCTTTTTTTCTCTCCATAAAAAAATCACGGGAGTTGATCGAGAAGAGCGAAGAAAAATACCGTACCCTGTTCGAAGACTCCAAGGATAGTATCTTTATATCCTCACTTGAAGGATCAATAATCGATTTCAACAAAGCTGCGGAGGAAATGTTAGGTTACAGCAGGGAAGAATTACTCTCCATGTCAATGAATGATCTTTATGTCAGAAGGAAAGATCGTCTTCAATTCCGGAAGATTATTGAATCCCAAGGATATGTCAAAGATTATGAACTGCAACTTCGTAAGAAAGACGGTAGCGTAATAGATTGTCTGGATTCTGCTACTATCCGAAGAGATATGGAAAGGAATATTATTGGTTATCAGGGTATCATCCGGAATATCACTAAGCAAAAACGGGCTAATGATATACTAAAATTAAGCGAAGAGAAATTCCATGGTATTTTTGATGAATCTATTGCAGCGATCTATTTATTTGATGCACAAAAAAACTTTATGGATTCTAATCAGGCGGGTCTCGACCTGTTGGGATATTCCAAAGAAGAACTGCTGAAAATGAGCATCCACCAAGTAGATGCGGATCCTGAAGCGGTATTGCCGGAGCATCAAGAATTGCTTACAGGAAACAGGATAATAAACTTTGAACATAAACTTAAGAAAAAAAATGGTAGTATCATTACTGTATTGAACAATTCCAGACCAATTCACGATGAAAAGGGAAATGTAAGTGGAATGCAAAGTACTTTGATTGATATCACCCAGCGTAAGCAGGCGGAAGTGAGAGAGAATGTTCATAAGCATAGAATCATCGCTCTCAATGAAGCCAGTCGAACTCTTGTTGGCACGCTTAAATTTCAAGATGTAGCAAATAAATGTGCTGCCATTGCTAGGGAATTAGTTGACGTTGATGGCGCCAGCATCTTCCTCTTAAATAATGAGAGGACACATCTGAGCCCCATTGTGTCGAAAGGACCATATTCTGATGAGGTTATGTCAATGACCCTGAAATTAGGTGAGGGGATTGGAAATTCCGGTAACATTCGGACACCATTCCGGTAATTCTTCGGACACCGATTC
>CAZIFK010000076.1:0-11185 GCA_964538995.1 uncultured bacterium | reverse complement strand
AATTTTACACCTTAAAAAGTAAAAAAAGTGCTCAGACTATGGGGTCCACCTCTGAACCCCGCATTACGTATGAGCCTTTGTTGTAGCCAGTTATTCAATTATTGTTTTATATAATTCATCTTTAAAATCTTCTTTTTCCATTTGATTACCAATTTTTTCACTTTTCTCTTTGAAACTTCTATTGTTAAGTAATTCTAAAACTTTCGGTCCAAGATTTTTATTGGTTATTCTACTTATTTTAACACCTTTTGGTCCAGCTCCCAGTTCAGAAATAATTTTATCCCAAACAAACTGGTCAATAAAATGCGGAATTATCATTGTTGCACAACCATATTTTATTGCTAAATGTGTTGTTCCAGCACCACCGTGATGAATAACAGCATACATTTTCGGAAAAATCCAATGATAAGGAACTTGCGATACAAAATAAATCAATTCTGAATTGAATTTATCGGATTTAACTAAGCCACCAGATGCTGTATTTATGATAGCTGGTATTTTATTTCGTTCAAGAATTTCAAGAATTATTTTAGTTTTTAGTTTAGGTTCAGGATTAAGCATTGAGCCAAAAGTGATAAACAATATTTTTTCATGTTTTTCTATGAATTGAGTTAATTTTTTTTCGGGTTTCCAATCTGTTTTTCGCTTTAATTCTTGATGTCCTAAAATTTTAATATTACTTTCCCAGTAGCCTGGTCGCGGGAATAGACTTGGCGAAATTGTATAAATAAATTTTCTACTGTAAATTATATTTTTTATTTGCTTTCGCGTAATTTTATCTTCGATTTGTAGCCACTTTTTAGCAATCATAGTTCCTGTAACTACCCCAAATTCATAAAATTTAAATGTCAATTTATTAAAATATTCTCCATAATTTTTACTAACAAGAAATGAATGTCCTTTTATATAATGAAAATATGGGAAAGGACATACAAAAATTGTTTTTCCTCTGTTTTTATATTCCCATATTAATGGATAAACATTTTTTGAATGATAAACTATTCTATCTGGTCTTTCCTGTTTAATAAGTTCGTATAACTTAAACTCTTTTTCTTGCGGGGCTTTTTGACTTTGTGCAAATCTCATAAGTTTGATATAAGCAAAGAATTTCTTAATTCCAGACCCTCCCATAACTGTTCTACCGGCATCGCTTTCAAGTAAGTCATCATTCTTTTTTCCCAAAGAAGCAAATTCTATATCACCATTTTCTGTCAGTTCTCTAAATTGTTCTGAAAATGCACAAATAACCTGATGTCCATTTTCTTTTAGAATTTTTCCAATTGCTAAAAATGGTTCAATATCTCCTCGCGTTCCTATTGCTGTTAAAATTATTTTCATAAGCTTTTTTCCTAATTGGCTACAACTATTGGATTAAATGAAGTTGTGGAAATAATTCAAGACAATTCCCATAATCAATGGCCTTTGGCTTGCGATACCTTTAACTTTTCCACTCTTCAATAGAGTTAATCTTTTGACCTGCTTCTTTCATGTCTTCAAACTTGGTATGTCCAAAGGAATAGTAACGATTCAACTGGAAATTAATTGTTGACCTATATCCCGAATTCGAATTAGGAAACCATGTAAAGCAGCCTCATCCATAACTTTACCTGAAATAGTAGTAACACCTTCTTTGTAAGAAATTGTCATTGTTATACCATCAAACCAATTAGACCAATGACTGCCAAGTCGTCCTTTAACCTTAATTTGGTAGCATGCCGGTCCATACCATGCTTTTTCTATATTCATAAAACGATTCCTTTATTCGAAATGTCTATTCTTGAATCCACAATTTTAATCTTGATTTGAATTATCGTTCATTGTTTCATTACAAAATTACATGACTAAGGGTAGGTGTGTAATCATCCGAAAGGATGATTTTTAGGGGTGATTTTTTAAGTTTAACCGTTTAAACGGTTATGTATTAATCGATGGTGTTCATGATCCCCGCAATCAATCCGGGGGATACTCTCAATTGGAAAAAAATACTAAATAATGAATCAATCTAAACTGACAAAACCACCTCTTCCGGAGGGATGCCTCGGGCAAATGGTTTCAATAGAAATCTCAAATAATTATAACAACCCCAACTCTTTTGCCTTGGCTACAGCTTCAGTGCGGCTATGCACGTTAAGTTTACTATAGATGTTCCTAATATGGGTTTTAATGGTGCTCGTTGAAACAAAAAGTTCTTCTGATATTTTCTTGTTCGATAGGCCGGCAGCGATAAACCCCAAAACCTCCATTTCGCGATCACTTGGTTGCTCAACCAAACTGTCATCTGTGTTTATCAGTTTGCTAAGCTTAAATGCTAACAACAGTTTTTTCACATAGGTCCGTGGAACATCAGCTTTCGCCTTAAGGATTTTTTCCAATAATTCAGCCATAGTTGAACCTTCATCGACAAAGATACGGATAAAGCTTCCTGGCTTGGCTAGGGACAGGGCCTTTCCCAGAGTGGCCATAGCTTTGTTGGTATCACCCAGTGCCTGGAGGGCCAGTGAATGAACCAATAACATTTCGATCAGCCTTGAAATCCGACCGCCTGACTCTGCTTCCTTGATCAACCGGTCCAACAGCCTGCTAGCTTCATCTAACCGGTTTTGAGTAATAAGAATCCGGGCTAGCATTACGTGTTCAGTCTCACGCCGAAATGTGAGTTTATCATCTATTTTCAATCCACGTTCTTGCACCCATTGGGAAGTAGCATCCACTTTACCTTGCATTAGCCATATCCGTGCTTTCCAGACTGCCATCAGGTTTGTGATCCAGGGTGGTACATAGGATTCTCGTGCGATTTTCTCCAGCTTTTGGATTGTCTCCTCAGCTCCATCCATATCTCTCCTAACAAACAAGACCCTCGTCAGGCACAGGTAGCTCCAGCCGAGAATCACCACATCACTGCCAAGCCCGGTCAATTCTGCACCTTTTTTGGCTTGCTGCATAGCACCATCCAAATCATTTAATTCGGCCAGCACCTCGCCCCATATCGTCAATAAACAGCCTCCCACTGCTGTTTCCGACATTCCACTTTCGTTTGCTAGTTGCATTTGTTGCTGGCAGATCTCAATGACTCGCTTCAACCGACCCTGCTGTCTTAGGGTTACTGTTAATTTCAGACTGGCAATCAGGATAAGGTAGATATTGCCCGCCCCTTTACTCGCCTCCAGCGCTTCTAAGTAGGCACCGTAAGCAGCCACCACCTCGCCATTAATACTACGCGCATCCCCCAGGGCAATGGCAGCAGTACTACGCCAGGTTAGGTCATGCTCATGTAGATATTCAAGCGCCCGGCGTGAGTATTGAATGATCCCAGGCACATCTCCTTGGTGAGAAGCCAGAAAGGACCGAATTGTAGCCACTCTGCCTAGCAGCTTCATCCTGCCAGCGGCAGACAGTTGGTCTTCCTCTATCTGTGTGGTACCAGATGTGCGATCGGTAGTGGGGATCAACGCCTGTTCGACAGCCTGGAGACTCAACTCAGCCGCACCATGCTGACCGCTGGCTAATAGATCCCAGGCATGAAAGATACAGAGATCTGGTATAGACGCCATTTGTTCGTCAGGGAGCGCTTCTAACCATCTCATCAATTTTGTATGATTACCGCTTTGCCAGACAGTCTCAGCAATGTCCTTGATCAGATGAGCCGCACGCTTAAAATCGTATGCTGCCAACGAATGTTCTATCGCATCATCCCCTTGACCATTATGCTCATACCACTCGCTTGCACGTCGGTGTAATTCAAGTTCAAGATCACTTTGTTTCCCGTGCAATCGCAGCTTAAGTAAATCTGAAAAGAGTTGGTGATAACGATACCAATGACGCTTGTTGTCAAGCGGAACGATGAATAGATTATCCTTATCCAATTCACTCAATATTTGTTGGCTGTTCTTCTGTCCAGTCACAGCGTCACATAAAGATCCTGACAAACGGTTAAGAACTGAAGTTTGCAGTAAAAAATTCCGGACATGCTCCGGTTGTCGATTAAATACTTCTTCTGCCAGATAGTCCACAATATGTCGATCATCTCCCGAGAATGCTTTGATGAATGCGGGGATGTCTTTGCGTCCCTGTATCGATAGGGCTGCAAGCTGCAAACCTGCAATCCACCCCTCTGTGCGGGATTCAAGCATTGTGATATCATCCATCGATAATCCCAAGGTCATAACTCTATTGAAGAATTCAGTCGTCTCATTGGTCGTAAAACTCAGATCAGAGGCACGAAATTCACTCAGCTGATTTCGACCCCGTAAACGTGCCATTGGCAGAGGAGGATCAGCGCGTGAGGCAATAACTAATTGCATCTGTTGAGGAAGATGATCAAGTAAAAACTCAATAATATTGTGGATCTGCTTGGTTTCGATCAAGTGATAATCATCAAGCACGAGTATAAAGTCTTTTGGAATTGCAGTAATCTCATTGATTAAGTTTGTTAAAACAGATTCTACAGGTGGCGGTTGAGGAGATTGAAGAACAGTTAGAGCAGCCTTGCCAATACTGGACTCAATCGTCTGTAACGCAGCAATTAAATAATTCAGGAAATGAACTGGATCACTATCTCCCTTATCCAGTGAAATCCAAGCCACCGGTTTTTTATTCTGGTGGATCCATTCACTGAGGAGTGTAGTCTTTCCAAAACCAGCTGGTGCAGAAATCAATGTTAATTCGACTTTCGTTTCTTCATTCAGCCGTTTTATTAAACGCTGTCGTGGTACCAAATTAGGTCGAAGCTGTGGGATATAAAGTTTGGTGGATAGAAGAGAATATTGTGATGCTTCACTGGTGGAAAGATTATTTTTAGATTTCGATTTAGTCATGACAAATTTTTGTTCTAATTGTATCTAACTGGGATCAAATTACACATTAATCAATCATCTTTTCTTGAAAATAAAACTGATCCTATAATCCTCAATATCCTGACCTATATCTAAAATTCTATTTATTGTTGGTTAGGGTATTATTCTGTGATTACCCCTGATGTTAGTATATTATCACTTGTAATGATTGTTACTCTCTAAAATTTTATGGTTGATATGACAGAAGTAGACACTAGACAATCTAAACTCAAAAGAGTGCTCAAATGGTGACAATATTTTCAAAATATCTCTATAATAGTATGCATTCATCTATATAAAAAACCCCCGAATATCGGAGGTTTTTTCGTCGGGAAAGTGGATGTCTCGACGGTGTCGGAGCGACAGGATTTGAACCTGCGACCCCTGCAACCCCATTGCAGTGCGCTACCGGGCTACGCCACGCTCCGTTAATGATGATGTAAATATTCTATGAGTGCTTCTAGCTCCTGCTTTACTTTAATCAATATTTTATTTGAACCGTTTTTATTATCCACTATTGAAGTGCTTTCTACGATTTCTTTGAATGTTTCACCTAGGGATAACTGGCTTTTTGCACCTTTGATCGTAAATTTTCGACTATACAATAAATCTTTTATTAATAATATCGAATCAATATCTTTCTGTCGATATGTACGATTTCCAGCTCGATTTTTTGGTGGAGCTAACTGCCTAAATTCAGTTTCCCAATAACGGAGTACATAAGGCTTCAAACCTGTTATTTCACTGACTTCGCCAATGGAATAATATAATTTTTTAATTTGTTTTGGATCGGTTCCCATGAATTCGTTATTTAAAGTAATACTTTAAATTAATGCAGAGATAGCGACGGTGCAAATAGTTTAATTTAATTCTTTAACGCAATCTTTATTTTATTGGATTCCAGACAAAAGCTGTTTGTATCATTACTTTCTGTTTTTAATAAGGAAGCGTTCAATTCGATCAAAAGCTTCATTCAGAATTTTCAAATCTGGTAAAAATACTATTCTATAATGCCCTTGTCCGTATTCCGATGAGAATCCAGAGCCGTGAACAACCAATACATGTTCTTCATGCAATAATTTCAGAACAAATTCTTTGTCATTTGATTTCCACAATTCGTCTGTTAGGCGAACAAACATGTAGAATGCCCCATCCGGTTTTGTAACCTCTAAACCATCTATGGATTGGATTCGTTTAATGCACAGATCACGTTGTTTAAGAAGCCGATTTGTGTAACCGTTCATCCAATCTTTAGGACCTTCTAGTCCGGCTAAATATCCTAATTGAGCAGGAGTCGATGCGCATAGTCTGGACCGAAGGAGTCTCTCAACACCGTCTCTTACGAGTGACAATTCGTTAAGTGGATCATGCCATGCCATATATCCAATTCTCCATCCTGGAGCATAGAACACCTTTGAAACTCCGTTTAGAGTAATTACAGGAACATTTTGTGATAGAGAGGCGGTGGAAAAATGATTGCCTCTAAAATTAATCTCATCATAGATCTCGTCGCTGA
The DNA here is from genome assembly GCA_964538995.1 of uncultured bacterium. Lineage (GTDB taxonomy): Bacteria > Fidelibacterota > Marinisomatia > Marinisomatales > TCS55 > JADFRD01. The sequence goes on along the minus strand of CAZIFK010000076.1, from coordinate 4,837 downwards.
TGATAGCACAATTTGGCCAAGAACAGGCAATTTTAATAATTCTTTCAAGTTGGTTTATATCTGCCACACCGCCTGTTGGGTTATTTGGATTTATCACGACAATTAATCGAACTTTGTCATCCATTTTGGATTCAAGATCTTCCAAGTCAATCGACCAGCCATTTGCTTCATCTAACGAATATTCTACAGTCTCTCCATCGAATAATTGTGGATAAGCCATATAAGGAGGATAATGAGGTCCGGGAGCCAGTACTTTATCACCTGATTGTAGAAATGCAGCAAAAATTATCTGTAATGCTTCAGTAACTCCATGGCAAACATAAACGTCATCGGAAGAACAATTCCATCCACCATTTTTCTTATTGGATTCATCTAACGCAATTGCTTCTCTTAATCCTTGAATTCCATATGATGGAGAATAGCCATTATTTTGATTTCTTAAACCCTCACAAAATGCGTCGATCATGTGGTCAGGCGTTGGAAAACCTGGATATGCCAGAGGATCACCAATATTTAGTTTTAGAATTGTATGACCCTTGCGTTCCAATTCCATTGCCGGAACAACAACATCCCGGATAGCATATTCTATATTTGATGCTCGACTTGATACAGGAAAGTCACTCATTATTTTCACCTATTATTAGCAAATTAAAATAGAAAAACCACTGGGTTCGCCAGCGGTTTTTCTATTAATACATCATGACCAAAACAGGTCAGTTCTAAAGCAGTTTGAAGTTTGAAATCTATTCGATTCTCTTGAGCTTTAATCTCTTTTAGAGTATCGATTATCATTTTTCACTTCTCGCATTTAAAAACGTTTTTTGAAAGGACGACGTCCCCGATTTCCTCCATGTCCTCTGTCACCCCTGTCGTGTCTTTCTCTTTTCGGTCGTTCAACCCAACCTTCCGGTTTTGGAAGGAGAGCTTTCCGGCTGAAATCGAGTCTGCCCTGATCATCAACTTTGATAAGTTTCACCCGGACATCATCTCCCGTTTTTAACACATCTTCCACCTTTTCAGTGCGATTCCAATCCATTTCAGAAATATGCACCAGACCTTCACGACCGGGAACAAATTCAACAAAAGCACCGAACGTCATCAAGCGAGTAACAATTGCATCAAATTCCTGACCGACTTCCGGTTCAAATGTGATCGCTTTAACAAGTTCAATTGCATCATTACATTTATCTACATTTGAACCAGCAACGGTTACATTTCCATCATCATCAACATTGATTTCACATTCAGTATCCTCAATAATTTTTTTGATGTTTTTACCGCCAGGACCAATCAAAGCACCGATTTTCTCAGGATTAATTGTGATTGAAAAAATCCGAGGAGCATATTGTGAGATCTCATTCGCCTCGGGCAATGCTTCATTCATTAGATTAAGAATGTGCAAACGACCTTCACGAGCTTGCTCTAATGCTTGCTCCATTAATTCAAATGATATTCCTTCTATTTTCAGGTCTAACTGAATTGCGTTGATACCATCTGCAGTTCCGGCTATTTTAAAATCCATATCACCGAGATGATCTTCTGCGCCCAAGATATCGCTTAAAATTGCAGAACGTTTTCCATCCGTAATTAAACCCATCGCAATTCCTGCCACATGACCTTTTAACGGTGCACCGGCATTCATCAGAGATAAGGAACCACCACAAACAGATGCCATAGAGGACGATCCGTTGGATTCCATAATTTCAGATACAATTCGAATGGTGTATGGAAAATCATCATAATCTGGGAGCACAGGTTTAATTGCGCGCTGCGCTAAATTCCCATGACCAATTTCACGACGACTTGTAAATCCAATACGTCCAACTTCCCCAACACAATAAGGTGGGAAATTGTAATGAAGATAATAATTCTTTTTATAATCTTCATCCATGCTGTCAATGATCATTTCAGAGCTTTTTGATGCTAATGTTGTCACAACCAACGCCTGCGTTTCTCCACGTGTGAATAATGCTGAACCATGTGTTCGGTTTAAAAAACCCACATCAATGGTAATTGGACGAATTTCAGTCGTTGACCGCCCATCGCTTCTTTTGCCGGTGGCAAGTACCTGTTCGCGAAAAGCATCTTTAAACCGATCACCGATAATAGACTTAATTGTTTTACCTTCTTCAGGAAAGGATTCTTCTAGTGCTTCAAGAACTGAATCAATCATTGAATCCTTGGCGGTCGCTCTCTCATGCTTGTCAGCAATATTAACGATATCGGAGATCTGATTTCCAATTTTTTCATCAATAGCTGCAACCATCACTTTATCCGGTTCTGGATTAACAAACTCAACCTTTTGAATATCCATTTCGGATAACAATTCATTTTGAAGTTCAATGATTTCTTTGATAACAACATGGGCGTGTTTTAAAGCATCTAATATTTCAGATTCGCTAGCGCCATCAGCTTCACCCTCGACCATTACAACTGTCTCCTGATTTCCTGAAACAATCATTTCCATATCAGAATCCAATAGATCTGTACGAGTTGGATTAATAACGAATTCGCCATCAATTCTCCCAACGCGTACTGTGGCAATTGGACCATTCCACGGAATAGTCGATGTGATTAACGCTGCAGATGCTCCAACACCGGAAAGCGTATCAGCCATGTTTTCACCATCACTCTGTAAAACAGTTATCATTACTTGGACTTCATTTTTAAATCCTTTTGGAAATAAAGGCCGAATAGGGCGATCAGTTAACCGACTTGTTAACACCTCATGTTCAGCGGGTCTTGCTTCCCTTTTGAAAAAACCGCCGGGGATTTTTCCACCCGCGTAGTGTTTTTCACGATACTCCACTTGGAGTGGGAAATAGTCAATACCTTCTCGCGGCTCTTTGGAAGCATTTACTGCTGCCAAAATGACTGTTTCTCCATAGGTTACCATTACGGAACCATTACTTTGACGGGCAACTTTGCCCGTTTCTAATCGCATTAATTTTCCTGCGATTTCTCTTTCTTTACTTATCATTTTCTTCTCTTATCCTCTTATTTTCAATTCCTGTATCAATTCCACATAACCTTCCGGTCTCTTGCGTCGCAGGTATTTCATTAGTTTCTTTCTTTTTGCAACCATCATAACCAATCCTCGTCGGGAATGATGATCCTTCTTGTTTTCTTTTGCATGTTCTGTTAATTCACGAATACGCTTTGTCAGAATCGATATCTGAACCTCAGGCGAACCTGTATCCGTTTCGTGCTTTCCATGCTTTTTAAGAATTTCTGTTTTTTCTTCTTTTGTTATAGACATTATAACTCCTATAAATATTTTTTCATTAATTCATTACAAAACTGCTTATCTTTATGCAGTTGATTTACTAGTTGCTCCGGTTTATCAAATTTAATTTCATCACGAATCCTCTCAAGAAATTCAATTTCAATTTCATTTTCATATAAATCATTGAGGTCGTGTGAAAAAAAGTGAATTTCTGCTACAAAATCTTTCTCATCGAACGTTGGTCTAGTTCCTAAATTACACATTCCATACAGTGATTTACTATTAATCCTTCCTCTGCAAAAATAGACTCCTCTTTTAGGAAATAGTTGATTTTCCTCTGTTGGAACAAAATTAGCAGTCGGAAATGAAAGATCTTTGCCCCTTCCTGCCCCTCTAACCACAACTGCTTTAAAACCATACACCCATCCAAGTTCGAACGAGGCGCGTCTGACATACCCTTCATGTATTAACTGGCGTATATGGGAGCTGGAAAGTATGATTGAACTGTCCTTAACAGCTTTTATAACTTCACACGTAACATTTTTACTTTGGCAATATTCTTCTAAGAATTTCGGAGAGCCTTCTCGATTGAACCCGAAATGATGATCATATCCAATAATGATATGTTTTGGATTAAAATTCTTTACGACTATTTCGTCCATAAATTCTTTCGGTGAAATAGTTGAAAATTCCTTTGTAAATGGAATGACCAACACTGTATCTACAGATAAATTCTCCAAAATGGATAATTTTTTATCAATTGACATAAGCAATGGTAATGCTGAACCTTCATCCAAAACATGCCGTGGATGAGGATCGAAGGTAATGACAACCGATTTAACATTTTGGGTCTGTGCTTGAGATACAACTTTTTTTATAATTTCTTGATGACCGCGATGAAGCCCGTCAAAAGAACCAATTGTTACAATCGCTTGACTGTCCTGTTTAATGTCTTTAAATGATGTCAGGACGTCCATTTTTCCTGTAATTCCTCAATACGCAATGTATCATTCAACATAAAGTCCCCAACACCAAGACGAGTTAATTCAACCAAATGGCCCACCGTTCCCAATTTTTCAGCAATATCACTGCCTATAACTCTAATATACGTTCCCTTTGAACACGTTACCTGAAAGGTGACCAACGGAACACTATAGTTAATCAGCTCTATTTCAAATATATGTACTTTGCAGGGTTCACGTTCAATTTCAATATTTTTACGAGCTAATTTATACAACCGAGTTCCATTTACTTTTTTTGCTGAAAACATAGGAGGAGTTTGTAATTGTTCTCCAAGAAATGATATTACTACTCTTTTAATTTCATCTATAGATAAATCCGGAATTTCGCTTTCGGATATAATGTTTCCATCGATATCCAAGGAATCGGTCTGGACTCCAAGTTTTAAAACTGCTTTATAGATTTTCTTTGTCGATGAGATTTCTGATAGTCGTTTTGTATCTTTTCCCGTCCCGAGAATAAGAACACCTTCAGCAAAAGGATCAAGCGTACCGGCATGCCCCACCTTCTTTTCTTTCGTAATATACCGCACTTTCTTTACAACATCAAACGAAGTCCACCCTTTTGGTTTATACATATTCAAGATCATGA
>CAZIFK010000075.1:0-11265 GCA_964538995.1 uncultured bacterium | reverse complement strand
CGAACAGGGGTGCGAGTGCGATGAAGAGCAATAGAGCGAATCCGAAAAGTTTGACTCTCTTTGAGGCCGGCCTAAGAAGCGATTCAGTAATATTGGATGAGATCAGCGCAAGAATGGGGATATTTTCCCTGCTCTACTGGCAGCATCTACCCTGATAAATTCCGACGGTGAGATAATTGGGGTTATGGGTGTATCACGGGACATCACCGAGCGCAAGCGGGCAGAAAGAAATTTGCGTCGTGCTAAAGAATTTTCTGAGCAGTTGATTGATACAGCCAATACCATCATATTGACTTTGGATAATATTGCAAATCTCACTTCGTTCAACACGTTCGCGGAGGAATTAACCGGTTATAAAAGAGAAGAAGTTCTGGGTAAGAATTGGTTTGAGACCTTTATACCCCACAGGGATCAAACAGAGATTCCTCAGGTGTTTAAGGATGTATTAAAGAAAATGCCCACTGCCTCCTCTTATGAGAATCCCATTCTTTGTAAGGATGGTTCTGAACGGTTGATCAGTTGGAATAATACTGTTATAAAAAGTGATACGGATGAAACCATTGGAGTCCTTAGCATCGGAAACGACATCACCGAGCACAAACGGGCAGAAGAATTGAAAAATTCCATTTATAGAATTTCGGAAGCAGCACAATCTGATCAGAAACTTGAAGAGTTATACAGGTCAATTCACACTATTGTAGGAGAAATGATACATGCCAAGAATTTTTACATTGCCCTTTATGATCCTGATAGTGAATTACTAAATTTCCCATATTTTATAGACGAATACGACGAAAACCCCGGAGACATAAAAGTCGGTAAAGGGTTGACAAATTACGTGCTCCGCACCGGGAGATCTTTGCTGGCATCGTCTGAAGTGTATGAGGAGCTAGTAAAGAATGGAGAAGTCGAATCAATCGGTGCACAATCGATTGATTGGCTTGGTGTACCGCTGAAAACTGATGATAAAACTATTGGGGTAATTGCTGTTCAGAGCTATACAGAAGAAATAAGGTTTGGTGAGGAAGAGAAAAATATACTTACGTTTGTTTCTGAACAGATTGCCATGACTATTGAACGTAAGCGGACAGAGGAAGAAATTAAAAGCTTGGCCAGATTCCCTGCCGAAAATCCAAGTCCTATTCTACGTATCGATTTGAACGGGATCCTCCTGTATGCGAACAAACCGGCTTTATCTATGCGCTCTGACTGGGATTTTCAAATTGGACAGATAGTTCCGGACAAGATGCAGAAACTGATAAAAATGACGAAATATGATGTTCCTTGGAGTGAAGATCTTCCTTGCGGGGATCTCATCTATTCAATTACATCCTCACTTTCTCCGGATACTGAATACTACGACGTGTTTGCCAACAATATAACTGATCGTAAGGAAGCGGAAGAGGAAAGGGAAATAGCTTTACAAGAAGCCCAAAATGCAAATAAAGTTAAAGACTTGTTTTTGGCCAATATGTCCCATGAGATACGAACTCCATTAAACACGATCTTGGGATTTAGCGATTTAATCCATGAAAGTACCCGCGACGTGATCGGGGAAGAAGAAAGTAAATTTTTTAATGTGATCACTTCTAGCGGCGAAAGGTTGATGCAAACGGTACATGAGATTCTGGATATTTCACAGATTGATTCTGGAACATACAGCATGAAAATAGAGAATTATAATCTAGTACCCGTAGTTCAGGAATTGGTGGATGGAATGCAGATTATGGCAAAAGAAAAGCAACTGAAATTGGAGTTTCATTCTACGCGTAAGCATACACCGATTCGAGCGGATCGAGACGGGATTTCCCAGTCAATTACCAATATTATTGATAATGCTATCAAATATACAGAGAGAGGGCAAGTCACTGTAGAGTTGCGGCAGAAGTATAAAGGTGCTATCCTTACTATTCAAGATACGGGTATAGGTATGTCTAAAGAATATTTATATAAATTATATGAGGCTTTTACTCAAGAGAGTGAGGGATATACAAAGGAATATCAAGGCATCGGATTAGGAATGGCAATTGCGAAGCGCCATTTGGATTTAAATCTTGTGGACATTGCCGTGGACAGCACAAAGGGAATAGGAACAACATTTACACTAACGTTTCCGGATCCCAATAAAATAAATAAGCAAAACACTGAAAAGAAGAAATCAAATAAGGAAAAGGGTTCCTCTAATGATAGAAAATAAAAAACCTTTCGTACTGGTCGTAGAGGATGATATAAATTCACAGATGTTGATGAAGTATTACATACAGGATAGTTATGAAATCGATTTCGCTGCATCTGTTACTGAAGCAATAGAAAAGTTGAAGAATCAACATGCAAATATCGTATTATTGGATTTATCCCTTGAAGGTGGGGAAGATGGGTTGGATTTAGTCAGATATATGCGAAAGGAGGACAAATGGAACGAGATTTCCGTTATTGCCACCACTGCACATGCGTTTACTGCAGACCGGGATAATTGTTTAGAAGCGGGATGTAATGATTATATTAGTAAACCCATCAAGAAAAATGACCTACTGGAAATGATGAGTAAATATCCCTCAACCAAAGGGTCGTGATATGTTAGGTATCTTGTCCTTAATTCAACAAATACCAAGACTTAAGTCAAAAACTCGAAGATTTGAGTTAAGAACGCAATGCGGGCTTGACTTAAGGATTGGTTTATCACCATCCTTCTTAACTCAACCGCGCCAGCAGGCGAATGTTAAGTCTCTGCCTGCCATAAATAATGAAAATTTAAATTACCTTTAGAAGGTGGGAAATATGACCAAGAGTAAACCACGAAATTTTAGATACAACCTTCTCAAGGTGATGCTAATGGAACGCTGTGCCTACAAGCAAGCAGGGGTAGGAAGGATTGGGGGTCTTTTTTCAGTTACCTTTAGAAGGCGGGAAAATGACCATGAGTAAACCACAAAATTTTAGTTACCACCTTCTCAAGGTGATGATAACGGGGGCAGGAAATCCGATTAAAATTGTTGGAATTGATGAAACAACAGCTGGATTTAACTAAATAATATTTCTTTAATGAATAATTTAGAGGGCGCATGAATTTACTGAAAAAGTCGACTGATAAATACAATTGGACAAGCTACATTTGGCAAATAGTAACATTTTGGACATTAATTTTTATATTATCCTCCTATTGGAATATTTCGAATATATATAATACATTAATCAATAATGCTGAATTACATGCAATTGTTGCTCTTGATAAAGACATTCAATATCGTCAATGGAATGCAAAACACGGCGGAGTTTATGTACCTGTTTGCGATTACGGTATACCTAATCCCTACCTGAAAGGGTTGGCTAAACGTGATATAATCAGTCTAGAAGGTGATACCCTAACCATGATAAATCCGGCCTATATGACAAGGCAGGTTCATGAAGCTGAGCTATCTGATATTGGTGTTAAGGGACATATGACAAGTCTGAATCTCATACGCATCGAAAATGCTGCGGATGAATGGGAAACAGCAGCATTACATGCCTTCGATGAAGGTTTAGAGAAAATTTCATCGATCGAAAAGATTGATACTGTAAAATTTTTCCGTTTTATGAAACCTCTTATAGTCGAAAAAAACTGTCTTAAATGTCATGCAGAACAAGGTTATAAAATTGGAGATATTAGAGGAGGCATCAGTGTTTCAATTCCCATAGAGTCTATGCTTCATAATGCATATGCGGAAATGATAAACCACGGCCTAATAGAAGGAATTATATGGATTATCGGATTGGTAGGTATTGGATTTGGATTTAAAACTGCCAAGAAAAATGAAGAACAATTCAAAGCGTTAACTCAATTATCTCCTGCCGGGATTTACCTAACCGACTTGAATGCTAAATGTACGTATGTGAATGAACGCTGGTGTGAAATGACTGGATTGACATTCGATGAAGCTATGAGTGAAGGATGGAGCAAGGGGTTACATCCTGATGATAGAGATCATGTGTTTTCATCATGGAATAAAACAGTAAAATCTGAAGAAAAATGGGAATCTGAATATCGTTTTCAAACACCAGAGGGTAAAACAATCTGGGTGCATGGTGTAGCAAACCCGCTTGTAAAAGATGGAAATATCATCGGCTATATTGGCCTGAATACCGATATTACCCAGCGCAAACAGTCGGATCTATTGCAATCAGTCTTATATCAGATTTCAGATTCCACACATACAACTAATGATTTAAATACATTATATAAATCGATATACACTTGCCTGCAGCAAGTTCTGGATGTGACCAATTTTTACATCGCCATTTATGACAACAAGACCGAATTATTATCTTTCCCTTTTCTTAGGGATGAATATGACAGTAGACCGGATCCAAAACCCCTGGGAAATGGACTGACTGAATATGTAATCAGTACCGGTGAATCGTATTTTCTTGAAGGCAAGGATATCCAAAAACTGAATCAGGAAGGAAAAATTGATATAATCGGAACGCTTCCCAGTCAATGGCTTGGTTCTCCCTTAATCGTAGACGGTAATGTAATCGGTGTGATTGCTGTACAGAATTATAAAGAATTCGATGTTTATGAAAGAAATGATTCCGGCATATTAATATATGTTTCTGAACAAATTGCTCTTGCCATTGCCCACATGCAATCAGTTAAAGAACTGGAGGTTGAGAAAACCTATCTTGAAGAATTATTTTCTAATTCCCCGGAAGCAGTAGCTCTGGTGGATATTGAAAGTAACATTTTACAAATTAATCCTGAATTCACATCCTTATTCGGATATGCGGAAGATGAGATTATAGGTAAAAATATTGATGAAGTATTAGTCGGGCAGGAACAAATGGTAAATGCTAAAAAAAATACTCGCGAGGTAAGAGCCGGGCATCGTGTTTTCTTCGATTCTATTCGTAGAAAAAAAGATGGAACAAACATACCCGTATCCATTTTAGGTTCTCCTATTAAGTATAGGGAAGGTGTATTGGCTGTTTATGCCATTTATCGTGATATTTCCGAACGGAAGAAGGCTGAATTAAAATTACGAAACTCCGAACGAAAACATCGCCGTCTTTCCGATCAGTTAACGGATGCAAATATGATGAAGGAAACACTTTTGGATATCCTTTCCCATGATTTGAAAAACTCTGCAGGTGTGATTCTGGGTTTTTCGGAGTTACTCATGGAGGAAAATGGCGACAATGAAATAGTAACCGGAATAAGGGATAGCTCAAACAGATTGCTGGAGGTTATTGACAACACATCAATTCTTTCTAAGGTTTCTTTAGGGGAAAAAATTGAATTCCAGTCACTTGATTTAGTGCAGATAATCGAACAAGTTTCTGACGAATACAAACCCCAGTTTGCCAATAAGGGGATGCAGTTAACTTTAAATCTGCCGGATAGTCTGCAGGTGCGAGCCAATCCAATTATCGCTGAAATATTTAAGAATTACATGAACAATGCACTTAAATATGCTTCAGACGGAAAGCGGTTATTAATCGATTCGAAAACAAATGATAAATCGGTCACTATTCGTTTCACTGATCATGGACCAACAGTACCAAAAGAGAAAAGAGAAATCATATTCAAGAGAGGTTCTCAATTGGAAACAGGTACGAAAAGAGGGAGAGGTCTTGGCCTGGCAATTGCGAAACGGATTGCGGATGCTCATAATGGAGACGTCTGGGTAGAACCGAATGAACCAACAGGTAATCGATTCTGCTTGCGATTGCCACTCACTTGAGAAGGTGGGAAGAAAGCCAATGAGTAAATCACAAATTATATACCACCTTCTTAAGGTGATATCCCATATAATAATAAAAAAACAATGAAAAACCCTAAAAAATGGCTAACTTCAAAATTCTACGGGATCTTCAACATGATTAGCTCTAATGAAGCTCTCTTGAAGCATGATTTTATCACGAATCGTGACACATTTACTATATTTTAACTAGTTGTATGTAGTGAAATAGTGATCCAATTAAAAAGTTTTGAACGGAGTAATATATTTTTAGAATAATTATTTAACCTAAAAGTGATAATATATTAAGTTAAAAGATATATCATGGCATATATTCACATAGTAGACGATGATCCCCTAATATTAGAATCTCTCTCAGAGTTTCTGGAGTTGGAGGGGTATGAAGTTTCTGTTTTTACCTCTGCAGAAGATGCTCAATTAGCCATTGTTAAGGACACCCCCGATATTATTTTGTTAGACTTGAGGCTGCCAGGTATGGATGGTTTAGAGTATCTTGAAATTATAAAAAAACAGTATCCCGAAATTGAGATTCTCATGGTTACCGGATATGCGGATGTTACTACTGCCATCAAGGCGATTAAACTCGGTGCCCGCGATTACATCAAAAAACCGTTTGTTTTAGATGAACTTGGTGTTCTTATTAAAAAAGCCATATCTGATAAAAAGAAAAATGAGCAATTGGCCTATTTACAGCAAGAGCAACAATATGAGTTTAATGAAATAATAGCTGCAAGTAAGTCCATGGAAAAAGTTTTTGAGTTTATACGACGATTGTCAGATTCTCCAAAAACATCGGTGTTAATTTGTGGCGAGACAGGAACGGGGAAAGAGCTGGTTGCAAGGGCATTACACTATAACAGCCCACGGGAAAAAAAACCGTTTATAGAATTAAATTGTTCAGCTTTGCAAGATACTCTGCTGGAATCAGAGTTATTTGGACATGAGGCTGGTGCCTTCACTGATGCAAAGAGAATAAAAAAGGGATTGATGGAAATTGCTCATGAGGGGACATTTTTCTTAGATGAAATCGCCGATATGAAAGTAGACTTACAAGTAAAATTATTAAAGGCCATTGAGGATAAAACATTCCGTAGACTAGGGGGAACGAAAGAGATAAAAATTGACTTGCGTATAATTAGTGCTACATCCCGTAATTTGGCTCAGTGTATAAAGGAGGGAACATTCAGGGAAGAGTTGTATTATCGACTTGGCGTTGTCATCATTGAGTTACCTCTTCTTCGCGATCGCGATGGGGATGTTATCTTATTGGCTGATCACTTTATTCATTATTTTAATGCGGAGTTTAAATACAATATCAAGGGAATGAATTCCGATGTGAAAGCGTTATTGTTACAACATTCTTGGCCTGGTAACGTACGCGAACTCCGGAATGTAATTGAACGTTCGGTCTTGTTTGAAAAAGGTGAACACCTTTCTTTGGATAGTGTGAGATTGATGAATCTACCACAGACTTACCAGCCAGCAGGAAAAAGTCTTCAACAAGGTCTGTTGGATTTTGAAATACCTCCAGAGGGTTTTTCAATAACGGATGTGGAGAAATCGTTAATTGAAAAAGCTCTTATGCAAACGAATGGCAATCAGACTATGGCAGCAAAATTGTTAGGATTTTCCAGGGAAACACTGAAATATCGACTAAGAAAGTTTAAAATAAATTCGTGAGATTACGTTACATTTTTTCAAAATTAAATTTTTTAACAATCAAAAAGATAGTTTATCCATAATAATATTTCGCTAGCGACTATTTTGAAAAAAACCAAGAGAGGTTTGTGAGTATGCCAAACACGAATAAAAAACGAAATGAAGATCTTCCCCCTGATGTATCGGGCCTGGAGCAGCTCATTGATTTTCTATATCGCAGTTCTCGCGCGGCAGTCAATAGGGAAATGTCACATTCCCTAAATAATTTTCTCACTTTGCTTTCAATTCAACAATCAATGTTAATGCGAGCATTACAGTCCGGTAATTCTGAAAATGCAATGAAGCAGGCATCAAAGATAGGAGATGCAGTTAGGAAGATCGAGGAATTCACCCGCACCCTTTCGGCGGAAATTCAGATTACCCCAAATCTTGAAAAAGCAGAAGTGAATAATATAATAACGAATATCGTTAATCTAATTCGGCGACTGCCATCTTTTGCAACGTGTACGGTTACGTTGAATCTTGATGAAGATTTCAAACATGATCAGGTCGATATAAACGCAATCAGAATGGTGTTGCTATCCTTTTTTAAAATATCTACAGTTCATTATATTAATCCCATAGTCACCATTAATTCCAATAGAGACAGCAAAACAGGTTTCTTTTATATTCATGCCGCGGCTAATGAAGGCCAAGAGCCGGAAGGAGTGGAAGACAAGAAAGAGATAGCCACAACTTTAGGCCTTAAATTGGGTGAAATCCCTTTGCGAACTGTGCAAAAAATCATACAATCATTAAATACAAATATTCAGATAGATTTGGCGAAATCCGGGGAGTTGGGTTTTACGTGTATCATTACTCCTTTAAGCTAAGAAGCGTTAATAGGTTTATAAACCGGCGATGGATAGAAGTAAGGAAATATATAAAACAATCACAGGACTTGAGTCAGTAATTCTACGAAGGAGAAGAACTGACTTCCCGCCTACACTTCGTTTTTGGCGGACAGGAAGGACTTGGGTAATATTGCCATCGTTTTTAACTCAATGGCTACGCCGATTAAGTCCCTGTCTGCCGAAGCGACAGCTTAGGCAGGAAGTCCGATTCATACGATTAATATCTGCCGGAGTAATAAGTTTGTTATTGGTTCATATTCACCAATAGTTTGGTGGTTTTGAACCACCTTATATTGTGTGACCGGGACTTCATCCTGAAATAACCACAGAATCCTTTTACTTCATTCGTAGCTCGTACTTTACAAGAAGATGTGGTATGATAGTGTGATTTCTCCTCCTATAACCGATCATAACAAGAGTGTACATAACCATGTGTTTATTCTACTGATTTGTAACTCCATACGTTGTTATTATTGTGGAATTGGGAAATAATCAATTCGATCCTTTTTGTTTGGCACGGTAGTTGCAATAATAACACCAATTGACATATTAATTACTATAAACAGATAGTATGGTTAATGTAGGTCACTTCACGCGGTTTGCTTGGGGTCTGTAATGATACATCGGATTTTTTCCTATCTCCAATAAACCATGTCTCAGACTGCTCCATATCGTTACACTTAACTGTAACAATATGGAGCAGTTATAGTGATGATACCGCGCATAAACTAAAGTTGTTTCGACCACAAGAGGAGTTTGCCCCTTATTGGCACGATAATTGCAATTAATATTAATTGTTAAGGAGATTTTATGATGAAAATAAAAACGAATCACTTTGGATTGGGCCTCTTTCTGGCCATAGGATTATTATCCTGTGATCGGACACCAATAACAGGCTCTCCAGAGGATAATACCTCATATAGCCAGGGAACTCCCTCAGACCAGATCACATGGGTTTCATGGAAGCAGGATGTAGTTGATCAAATCAAGGATCGTAAACTCTTGAAGGGAACTGCAGATAAAATGATTAAAGCTGACAAAGGTGGGAAAGTTGGTGGAGGAAAAACATTTGATAACATGGTAGAGATTCCAGCAGGAGCGCTGGCAGAGGATACCCGTATCACTGTTGATGTGATCTGTCATAGTAAAAAAGATCAGTGTGGCGCAGGAGTTGATTTTCTACCGAGTCAAAAGTTCCTGAAAGATGTCAAGGTGACGTTATCTTGGGAGTTCCTTGATTACGACGGTGGGGATCTCACCTTCTATGTTTATTATAGCGAGACTGATGGTGCCTATTGGGACGAAGTGGAGAATCCAGAGATAGATTACAAAAAGAGGACAGTTTCGATTTATGTGGATCATTTCACACGGTTTGCGTGGGGATTATAAAGGTACCTTTTTTCATGCTCTTACTATTTTTTAGAAATAGAGAGAACTCATGATTGTAAAAGAGACGCTGATCTTTACAGAGGACAGCGTATAAAATAAGTTTAAGTGACCAGCCACCCCTTGATTAGCCCAGTAGTAGAGTTCGAGTTTCTTTGATTGTTGTTCATTTCTAACTGTTAATTATAAGCTGGTTAATTTGATAATTCATAGTTGATTATAGTTATTGTAAGTTTGTTATTGGTTCGTATCCACCAATAGTTTAATGGTTTTGAACCACCTTATATTGTATAAACGGGACTTCATCCCGAGTTATTTCCTGAAATGACCACAGAATTATTTTGCTTCATTTAGAGCTTGTGTTACTTTTCAAGAAGAAAGCGGGTGTATTGTGGTGTGATAGTGTGATTCCTCCTCCTATAACCGATAATAACAAGAATGTACATAACCATGTATTTATTCTACTGATTTCCACTTATTTGTAACTCATGATTGTTATTATTGTGGAGTTGGGGAATAATTAAATCGATCCTTTTTATTTGGCGCGATAGTTGCAGTAATAATGCCAGTTGACATTCTAATAAAAGAAAATGAAAACAATAGTAATGAGAAAAGATTTATTAAATAACAATTAGAAAAGAGGATTAAAAAATGAAATCAAAGCTAAAAAACAATAAAATGATTTATCGACTGATTATGATGACTTTATTTCTTGGGATCACATCGGCCCAAGAACTGGATATAGTCAATGATGACATAGAGCTGACGGTAGGGGATTCCGTCCAGTTGGAGGCAATATATATTGATACCAGCGGTAATGAGATCGACACAACGGTTGTCTGGTCGGTTTCACCTGATTCTTTGGGTTTCATTACGGAAACAGGACTATTCTTTGCTGATCTTCCTGGTGAATGTATCGTCAGCGCAGACCTTGACACCTTAAGTGATTGGATTAGTGTAATCATTAATATGGAAGAAGAAGAGGATACGTCTGGCAGCGGTGGCAGTAATGCTTTTATTATCTTTCCAGAGGATACTATTATTACCTTAGGATCTCAAGTTCAGTATCTCGCCTATTACCTCGATGAGAACGGTGACCCCGGCGAATTAGTTGATACAACTCTAACGTGGAGTCTGCAGGGCATGCCAATCGGCGATTTATCGCAAGATGGGTTATTGACAGCATCAGCAACCGGATTTGCATTAGTACATGCTCAATTTGAAGAATTAGAGGGAACCGGTTTTGTTATTGTATCGGATTCTTCCTACGATTCCACAGGATTAAATACGATTACTATCACGAAGGATAGCCCAAACCCCCAGGGTTATTCTGTTATGCAAGAGTTAACAGAAGGAGAATTATGGACAATAGGAGGGTTACCCCACCCCATGAACATCCTAAACGGTGGAGGCGTATATTTTCCAATTGGTAGTCTGACTGAAGATGTCCGTATTCACACGACCCTTCCTGGCTTTGCTAATGTGGGTGCTGATAGCGTGGGCTGGGCTGAACAATGATAATATAGATGCAACTCAGTGAATTGCACTATAATAGATGCATGAATACTGGTAGACGAATGCTGATATTA
>CAZIFK010000074.1:0-11275 GCA_964538995.1 uncultured bacterium | reverse complement strand
CATAAAAAAACCTTAAAGTATAAAAGTTGCGAAGTGGAAATTCAAAACCGGCATAAATCAGGTGCTATTTTTCCAAGCCTTCTGGTTTCGTCTATTTTACATGATTCTTATGGAGAGAAAATCGGTATAATGGGAATTTCTCGGGATATAACCGAACTTAAAAAAACAAATAAAGCACTTAAAGCATCCCAGGAATACGCTAAAAACCTTATTGACAGCTCAATAGATATGATCATAGCTGTGGATAGGAACAGAATGATAACCGAATTTAACCAAGCGGCTGAAAAAACCTTTGGTTACGATCGAAAAGATGTCCTGGGTAAATCCATTGATATGCTGTATGTAAACCCACAAAAAGGAGATAAAGCTCATCAAGCAACTATTGAGGAAGGTAGTTTTAGTCAAGAAATCCTCAATAAGAGAAAAAACGGGGAGGTTTTTCCAAGTATCCTGTCTGCCTCAGTACTCAAGAACGAAGAAGGTGAATTAATCGGTGTTATGGGGGTGTCCCGTGATATTACTGATTTAAAACGAGCACAGGAAAAGTTGGAAAAATCCGAAGAAAAATATCGCAACCTCTCAGCTGAGTTATATGAATCCAATAGTCTGAAAGAATTACTGTTGGATATTATCACCCATGATTTAAAAAATCCACTAGGTGTTATCAGCGGTATGGCTGAAATGGCGAAGGAAGAATTCCCTGAAAATGAAATGTTGGAATCCATCGACGATAGCAGCAATACTTTATTAAAGGTTATTGAAAACGCAACGACTTTATCAAAAGTTTCTATGGGTGAGGAAATTGAGAAAGAGGAACTGGATCTAGTAGAAATAATCAAAGGAATTTCCATTGAGTTCGAAAGCCAGTTAATAAATGCCAAGATGAATTTGGAACTGTTGCTGCCAGAAAAACTATTAGTGCAGGCTAATCCCATCATTGCTGAAGTTTTCAAGAACTACATCAGTAATGCGATTAAATATGCAGCTGAAGGAAAGAAGGTTGTAATACAAGATAGAAAAGAGGATGACTCAATTGTCATTTGCGTCAAAGATTTCGGTCCAACCATTCCTGAAGATAAGCGTGAAGAAATATTTAAACGAAGTATTCAACTGGAACAAGGAGAAAAACGAGGCCGGGGACTTGGACTGGCGATTGTAAAACGGATTGCAAAAGCCCATAAAGGAGAAGCCTGGGTGGAACCAAATAAACCCATTGGCAATATTTTTTGTATCAAAAATCCAGAAAATTCCAAATAACTATCCAGCTACTTTTTTTGGTTGAATATTAACTAATAGGTAGGCAGTAATTAAAAATGTGGATTAGGAAATTTTCCATCTACCATATCATTATCAGAGTCTTGCTCCTAATAATTCCGAATCATCATTCCCGTTCGTTGAGGAGTAATCCGTGTCCGGATAATCCAAGCTGAAGGGTACCCTATATTATTTAAATATTGGCGCGTTTTCTCTGCATCCTCCCTGACAACATAATCGCCGATGCGTACTTTATAATTGGGTGTTTCATAAACCACATATACAGAATCTTCCAGCATTGCATTCAATATTGTGCTCAATGAATCTGCTTTTGTCATAGATTTGGATGCTAAAATCTGGACACGAAATCCTTCTGTTACCCAATGAACTTTGTCCGCCGTTAAAATGGAATCAATAGCATTTCCCCTCGGTAGGAAATTATTGATAATTACCGGCCACTTAGGCTGAACATCGCGATGTTTGCTTGGATCAAATATCTTCTTGAGGTCAGACTCCTGTGCGAATAGGATTGATATAAAACAAAATAGAATGATTTTTTTCTTAATATTCATAAACTTCTTTTTTTCCGCAAAGGTCGCTAAAAATACGAAAGTTTATAAAGATAATTTTATTCTCTGCGTTCTTTGCAACTACTTTGCCATCTTGGTGATTAAACATTTTTACAAAAGCCGGAGTGAATTTATAGGTATCCACCCTTTTTTCCCATCTAACAAAATAATTTCCACCCAACTATCCTGTGACTGTGTAATCTCTGCTTTCAATCCTTCATGAATCTTAAACACAATCATTTCATCTCGAACAGCAGGGACTGAATACACATTAACGGTTTGTGAAATGATTACACCTTCTTCTATACCTGTCACGTCCCAAAATTTATCGAGGCAAATGATATGGGTAAGAATCGTTAATACAACAAAAATCGTCTGCAGCCGAGACATCATTGTCTGTCCTATAAATTTGAATTGTCCCAAAGCATAGACGAGTCCAAGCAAAAGCAGAAAACTGCTTCCCCATAATAAAAGATCATTCACTGTTATTGCATTTTTAAAACTTCTGTACCAATCTACCAGAACAAACCCACCCGGAACTTCAATACGGTCTTTCACGCGTGTATTGGTCAAATCCAAATTATGCCTGATATCATTATTCCTGGGATCAAACTGTAATCCTTTTTCATATGCCCATACAGCAAATCCAACTTCGCCTAAACGATAGTAAGCATTTCCTAAATTATAATAAAGATCACCATGCTCTATCGATGACAATAATCGTTCAAATGTCCGGGCAGATCGAGCAAATTTCTCATCTTCAAAATACCGATTTCCCTGCACAAACAGACTATCTGCATTGATAGCAAACACATTTGACAATAAAAGAGTGATAATTATAAACCTCATGTGTAACGATCCACTTTTTGGAGTGTGTTCAGCGCAGTGCCGGCGAAGTCTTGACCCACAATTGCCCCTGGAGCGTAGCGGGCTGCATCGCAGGTTTGTAATAGTTCCACGAGTTCTGTCAATACTTCAGGAGGCAATAACCCCTTCAGTTCATTCCCAACTGTCAATGGATCCATATTGTCTGTTTTCAATTGCCATCGATTTTTTAAATATGCATATACCACAACAGAAACATTATCTAAATCAGAATTAGTTAGAAGTGATTTTTTAGCTCGTTTCAACGCTCTGTGAGAGAGACGCTGCCCAACTGTGGCTAATCTTTGAACTCGATATCGCGATAAGGTCACCGGCGCCAGAAAAAAACCTGCTGCAAGAAAATAGCTGGACCAAACCCAAATGGGGATACCGCGACTGACTCGCTTCACCCAAGATGGAGGAGTCGTAACGTTGTAATGAATGTCCTGACCCAGCAGTGTAATCTCTTCCTTGGTAAAACCGGTAATACCTGTCGTGAACTGGTCTTTTGCCGGGGCAATATTTAGTTCAATGGATTGTGAACTTATGGAATGAAATTTTTCGTCTTTTGGGTTGAAGGTTGATAATTCAATCCGGGGTAGAAAAACTTTTCCTGCTTGACGCGGGATCAAGATAAATTCCCATTTCATCGTTCCGGTGAAATGGTCCCAGAGTTGTTTCTGCTCAAATGAAGATGTGGGTGGAAATACTTCCATGGTTTCAGGAAAATTCAGTTCTGGAAGACTGAACATATTTAAGTTTCCTGTTCCCTTTAATTCGATTCTATAGGTTACGGCTTCATTCGCTAGAATATGGTCAGTATCCACTGAAGCTGAAAGATTAAATTCCCCCACTGCTCCGGTAAAACTGGCCGGTTTTCCATCAGGATAAGGCCTTGCTGTAATAACTGTTGATTCCGTCCGTAAAACTTTTTGCACTGTTTCATTGAAAAATGAATTAAAAAACGGATCATCAAATACACTTCGCTGACGTCGTCGTTTTTTTACTTGTACATTGCAACGCACTGTCATGGGTGTTAATTCTAACTCTCCTATTTTAGTTGGAAAAAGAGCCACTTTATACAGGGTTGCCACATTATATCGAACGCCATTGATCGTAGTTTGATTAAACCGTGGCGGCCGTGGTACTGAAAGTTCTTCCGACCAAAACCCCACACTTTCCGGATATTTAATATCCTCCAAGCTCATTTGCACTCGTGTGTATAATTTATAAGTAACTGTGATTTGTTCACCGACAAAAGCTTCTTCCTTATCCACCTCCGCCAATAGAAATAATTCATCTTTGTTAGCCACCTGTCCAGAATCTTTCACATTCATTCGGATGGGTTTTGTCTTCAGTTTTTTCCCATCCAATGTCACGCCCAGCGCCGGAATAGTAAGGATGCCTTTTCTATTAGGGACCAGCGTCCACGTCAATGTTTTGCTTGACGTTGCTTTACCATTTAACCATTGATAGCTGGTTTGTTGTGCAGGACCGCTGATAACCGTGAAGTTTTTTTCTAACGGTGATAAATCCACCCTGGGCATGTTGTCAGAATCTTTTGCCTCAATCTTCAGAGTAAATGTCTCGTTGACAGCCAATTGATTCACATCCACAGAAGCCGTGACCGACTGTCCTAGAACCACTTGAAATAATAAGATGACTGGTAGAAAAAACCGCATTACCAGTCTTTCTCCAGTTTTTTAGAACGGGCTCTTGACATTTGACGTTTTTGATTCACTTTTTCATCCTTTTTCAAGGCATCTAAAATAGCCTGTGCATGCTCTAAATCCTGCTGTTTTTCTTGATCTTCCTTGGCTTGCTGTTCCTGCTGCTCTTCTGATTCCTTATCCTTGTCCTGATTCTCTTTCTGCTGCTCTTGATTTTCCGGTTGCTGTTGATCCTGATTTTGTTCTTCTTCTTTACTTTCGCCGTCTTGTTTCTGCTGCTGCTGATCCTTGGTCTTCTCCTGCTCCTCGGAATCCTTATCTTTATCCTTATCCTGATCCTGTTTCTGTTGATATCGCAACATTTCATAATTGTGTTTTGCGTCCTTGTCGTCAGGTGTCAACTCAAGTGTTTTTCGATATAGTGCCAGTGCTTCTTCATTTTTCTGCAAATTGACTAACGTGGTAGCCATATTATAATATGCTTTTGATTTCAATTCATTATCGTCTGTTCCCATCGCTTTTTTAAACGCTTCCAGTGCGTCTGGAAAATCTTGCAGTTGAAATGCTGTAGTTCCCAGACCAAATTGCGCTGCGAGGTCTTCTTCCTTTTCGTCTAGAATGGACTCGTAATATCTTCGAGCATTTTCATAATCGCCGCTTTGATAAGCTTTTATGCCATCATCCTGGGCAAAAGCAAATGCTGAAAATAATGCTATTGTTAATATTTTAAACAATCCGTCCCCTCCAAGTCTGTTCTTCTTTCTTCCGTGTGGGCAGAATCATGCTAATACTCAACAACAAAAATGATATAAAAGCAAATGATTGATAACGGTCTTCAAATTCTGAATACACATGCGATTGGATGGTGCGTTTTTCCATGGAATCAATGGCATTCAATATTTCCCTGTGGCTGGCCACACGATTATCAAACCGAACAAATACACCATCACCTGCATCGGCAATATCCCGCAGCAATGGCTCGTTTAAAATAGATGTTACTAACTTACCCTGTCTGTCTCTTTTATATTCTCTTGTTCCATCATTTTGTTCTAATGGAATTAACGAACCTGTTTTCGTACCTACGCCCACTGTATGAATTGTCATATTCTGGTCAGCTGCTTTTTCCGCCAGTTCAATGGCTGCACCTTCATGGTCTTCACCATCTGTTATTAGAACAAAAACTTTATAATGTTCACTCTCTTCGGTAAATGCCGATAATCCGGTTTGTAGGGCAGTACTTAAATCTGTTCCTTGGGTCTGAATCAAACCAGTGTCAATACCGTCGAGAAATAGCAGTGCTGCTTCATAATCTGTGGTCAAAGGTAAATACAGGTAGCTCGTTCCAGCAAAAACCACTAGAGCCACACGATCGCCCTTCAATTTCCGTATCATCTGACTGATCTCAAACTTCGCTTTTTCCAATCGACTCGGTTTTACGTCTTCTGCATCCATGCTTTGAGAGACATCAATAGCAAAAACCAGGTCAACACCTTTTCGTTCCACTGGAGCCAGCCGAGTGCCAATTTGAGGTCCGGAAGAGGCAAAGACCAAAAACATGAGTCCAAATACACCTAACCGCTTTTGCCAGCGAATACGTCCGAAATCAACCCGTTGAAAGAGATTGTTCTGTAGGCTGGCGTCAGAATTTTCAAACACTGTTTTTTGCTTACGAGATCGAATCATCCAAGTCAGCCACATGAGCATGAGAGGAAGGTATAATAGTAATACGAGTGGAAAGCGAAAATGAATCACGTCCGCCTCCGAAACACGGATCGGTCCAATGTTTCATAACCCAATCCAAGAAGCATGGCGGGGATAAGGAGCCAGCCAAACAATTCTCTGTATTGTGTATACTCCTTCACGAGAATTTCCGTCTTTTCCAGTTCGCCAATTTCATCGTAAATATCCGCTAACATATCCTCGTCAGTGGCGCGGAAATATCTCCCCCCTGTCCGACTAGCGATTTCCCGTAACGTTTTCTCATCGATTTCATTCCGTATGTAGCCGCGGTTTGGAATGAATGATACACTTTGATTCGTCCCGGCTCCAATGGTGTAAATTCGAATATCAAACTGGCTGGCCAGATCTGCCGCCGTTAGAGGATCCAGTTCGCCTGCATTGTTACTTCCATCGGATAGGAGAATCATCACCTTGCTCTCGGCTTCACTGAATCGGAGTCGGTTCGTCGCATTTGCAATGGCCATACCGATGGCGGTACCGTCCACTTCTCGATCCGCAATCCGTACATCTTTCAATAAATTGACTAATACATTTTTATCTACTGTCAATGGACATTGAATAAAGGATTCCCCGGCGAAAACCAGGAGCCCGATGCGATCACCGTCCCTGTTTTCAATAAATGTCTTTGCTGTACGTTTCACTGCTTCCAAGCGATTGGGATTAAAGTCTTCTGCCAGCATGGAACTGGAAATATCCAGGACTATGACAATATCTACAACTTCAACATTTTTTTCCAGAATACTTTCCACAATTCGAGGACGGGCAAGAGCTATTATAACTAAAGATACTGTAATCACTTTAAGTATATTAATCAATTTGATTCTACCATTCCCACGTTTACGGAATGATTCAGGAATCAAGGAGATCGATGAAACACGCATAGTGCCATCGTTCTGATAGTTACCCCGCTTTTTCCACCAGAAAAATGCAGGAATGATCGATAGTCCCAATAGGACCCAACTATGTTCAAAAAAGATCATATTTCCTTATTAAGCGTACCAACTTTCCAGTCTATACGCAATTGGAGAAACTTTGTTTCTAGAATTTCAGACAGACGATCGTCAGCCTGATGATAAGATGTTATATATTAATCTGATTTAATGTTGTCTTCAAGGTCTGAAGCTGCATCTTCAATTTCCTTTTTCACTTCATCAGCACCTGCCTTGAATTCCTTGGAAGCTTTACCCAATGAACGGGCTAATTCCGGAAGTTTTTTTGCACCGAAAAGCAGTAATACGACTAAGAGAATGAGCAATAGCTCCCAGTAACCAAATGCTGCCTGAATAATTGTGTACTCCATAAAATTCTCCATTAGTTAAAATATTTTGTCTTGGAAATTACAACAATCAACGGAAATATCGCAGAAAGTAGTATGAACTTGCTAATCCAATAATACTGATAAAATTTATTTTAATTGAAAGACCAAATTTCAAGGTAAGCATGATTATGTCCAGTACAATCACACCAGACTCGTTTCCCACGAGACCCCCAAGATCAAACGAAACGCTAGTGAGGAAAAAATCCTTTACAACTCCTTCCGGTAGAATCCAGCCGAATAATTCTCCAACAAGTGTGCCGGCCATGGCACCGACAAATAAAATAAGAATGATGAGAGTTATGGATCGCTTATTCATTATTTCACTACGGGCATTTCTTCTTCAAAACGATCGTGATCGATCATCCATTTGACCGTGCTCCACAAAATATAAAAGGTCATCAGAGGAAAAAGAACAATACCTCTCCAGATAATTGCACTGGTAATTAATACCAAAACACCCAAGAGCCGCATTGAATTTGATTTTCCTCTCTTGAAAGACAATAAGGGGAATTTTGAAAATCGGATTGGACTGACCATCATAAACCCAAGAGCCACTATCATAGGTAAGGCGATACGGGGATCGCCCATATCTCCAAACACTTGATGGTTAAACAACATGTAACTCACAATGAGAATAGCATTAACCGGTGTGGGTAAACCAATGAAAAATGATTTAGGATCCTCATCCTGTATAATATTGAATTTTGCTAAACGTATGGTTCCGAACAATAATGGAGTAAATGCGATAATACCTCCCAGTAACGGTGGAATTCCTTCTACATAAACTGTATAGATTAAAAGTGAAGGTGCGGCGCAAAACGATATAGTATCTGCGAATGAATCAAATTCAACACCGAATCTGGATGGAATTCCCAGCATTCGCGCCAGCTTACCGTCAGCCACATCACATAATCCGGCAAATAGAATCAGCCATCCTCCGCGAATAGGATCGCCCATAATCATCATCACAATCCCCATAAATCCCAGAAACATATTCAATATGGTGATGAGATTAGGTATAAAATTGCTTTTTTTATATTTTCGTCTATTCATCAAGCTATTTGACCAATTATTGTCGTAGCGCCTTTTACTTTATCACCAACCTGTATATTGATGATTGAATCAGAAGGTACTATCAGATCCGTACGGGAACCAAACATTATAAACCCAAAACGTTCCCCGGTTTTAAAGGATTTTCCTACCTCTGCATAACAGTGA
Source organism: uncultured bacterium (assembly GCA_964538995.1). GTDB lineage: Bacteria > Fidelibacterota > Marinisomatia > Marinisomatales > TCS55 > JADFRD01. The sequence continues at coordinate 2,642 of CAZIFK010000074.1, read as the reverse complement.
ATTCGTCGAGCGATCAATCCTGCAATCTGTTTAATTTTTATCTTTTTATCTTTATGAGAAAGAACAACTATCGTCTGTTCATTCACATCGCTAGCTGCGTGATCAAACGCCGCCTTGAAATCTCCTTTTTTATACTCCACTTTTTCCACTCGTCCTGCTATTGGCATTTTGTTCGAGTGGACATTAAATATGTTTAAGAAAATAGACACTTGTATTGCTTTGCCCACATCTTCATCATTTATTTCTTTAACTAACACAACTTTTCCATCCGCTGGTGAAACAAGATTTTTATCACCATCAGGAGGAATACGAATTGGATCACGAAAAAAATTAATACTGAAAATAAATAAAAACCCAAAAATGTAATAGAATACCTTCAATAAAGAAAAATCAAACCCATAACCTGTTATCCCACAGGCAATCGTAAATACCATGAACGTAATGAGTATTTTTCTTCCTTCAGGAGCAAGCATCAATCGACTTGAGCTAAAATTAAATTTTTAATTATCTTCTGTCCATCACGATATATTTGCAATTTTATTCTATTTCCTGATCGCAAATCGCTTTCTTTTATTATTTTCAAAATCTCCCTGGAACTACTGATTTTTTTACCATTGACAGCATAAATAATATCGCCTATTTGCACACCGGCTTTTTCCGCATTGCTTTCGTTTTCAACTTCCACAACAATTACACCACGGTTAAACGGAATATCCAGATATGAAACAACTTCAGGTGTTAACCTTTCGACAGATAATCCCGTTGAGAAACTACGATCCACTTTCCCAGACACCTTTAATTCATCAGCAATATCCTTTGCAATATTAATAGGAATTGCAAAACCAATTCCAATTGAACCTTCAGCGAATTGCGATCCGGTAAAAATAAATGTATTAATTCCTATAACCTCACCCAAAGCATTTACCAATGGACCTCCGCTGTTCCCGCGGTTGATGGCTGCGTCTGTCTGGATCATGTCCTTATAGATCCTTCCTGATTGGAATCCAAAATCCATATCAATAGCGCTGACGATACCGGCGGTAGCTGTCGGTTGCTTTGCAATATCAAAAAGACCAAAGGGATTTCCCAGTGCAATAACCCATTCACCGATGATTAATTCATCTGAATCACCCAATTTAGCATAGGGGAAATATTTACCATTCAATTTTAACAAAGTTAAATCAGTAATGAAATCCGTTCCTACAATTTCAGCTTCAAACTCTTCCCCTCCCGGTACTGTTACGATAACATTTGTAGCATTTTCCACAACATGATAATTAGTTAATACATACCCATCTGGGCTGATGACTACACCGGAGCCGGAACTATGTACTTCCCTTTTTGGCCTGCGACCCGGGAAGAAAAATTCAAAAAACGGATCTCGTGAAAACGGGCTGTATACATCCTGGATTTGTGTAACACTGATGCTGGCCACTGCAGGACTTACCTCTTTAATTGCTCTTGTAATGGCAGTCTGACGGGATGCATTAATTTCCCACTGACCAAAAAGAAGAGAGGATAAAACAATTAACTTAAAAAATATCCGCGCCATTGTATTCAATGTTTTCGAGAAAAAGTCCCTGTGGAGGAGCCTTGAACACCTTCACATCTTCCCTCGGGTTAATTAATAAATCTTTGAATTCAGTTATAGTCATTTTTCCATTTATCACTTCAACCATGGTGCCCACAAGGTAACGAACCATGTGATGTAAAAATCGGTTGGCAGCCACACGATAATTTACAATGTTCTCCGTTTGTGTCCATTCAGATAAATTAATCTTACAAATTCGATTATCTATTTCGGGATTATACTTTGAGAATGAAGTAAAATCATGTTCCCCTAAAATAATCACAAAGAGATTATTTAATGCTTCAACATCGAGTGGTCCTGTTTGCCATACGGCATGACGATCCATAATGAATTCGTCGATCCGGCATTGATAAAGATACTGCCGTCTTATGGCTGAAAAGCGGGCATGAAAATCATCTGGAGTTACGGCACATTCCTTCACTCTGATTTCTGGCGACAAGTTACCATTCAGAGCAGATGTTATTTCACACGTATCCATATGGGTATTCCATTCAAAATGAGCCACCTGGTCCAATGCATGAACACCACTATCTGTTCTTCCGGATCCAATTACATTAATCTTTTCACCTTTATTCAATTTTGCTAATACTTGTTCCAGTTCGCCCTGAATGGTCCGTTCCTTCTTTTGAACTTGCCAACCATGAAAAACAGTTCCGTCGTATTGAATGTGGATTTTAAACCGTGGCAAGGGTGTGAAATGAAATAAATGTAGTGGATATGATAATGATTACAAACAAATGCAAACCATTAAATGAAACAAAATGTGCGACACCGCGGGGAATCTGTTTTCCATATCTTCGCAATGCCATTGCTTGGGCAATATCATCCGCTTTTTGCAGATGTAGTATAATCATTCCGGGCATTTGGTTTGCTGTTTTCTTCCATTGTTGAAATTTGCTATCATGATTCTTCAGACCCAAGGATTTTTGGATTTCATTATACTTATTCCAATCTCTTTGAAAAGAAGGATAAAACCGTAATGTCATTTCCAGGAATAGAAACCAATCTTCCACTTTTCGCCAGGGTTTATTCATTTTCACCCAAATACTTC
>CAZIFK010000073.1:0-11322 GCA_964538995.1 uncultured bacterium | reverse complement strand
TGGAAGAAGCCTATGAAGTCATTGAAAGCGTGGATAACGAGAATTGGCCGGAACTGAAAGAAGAGGTAGGCGACATTTTGCTCCATGCGGTACTACAGGCAGTCATTGCTGAAGAGAATAATCATTTTTCCATTGATGATTCATTGGCAAATATCAATGAAAAACTAGTGCGTCGACATCCCCATGTTTTTGGCGATGATAAGGCCGAAGCCCCCTTTCACGCGAAGCAAAATTGGGAAGCAGTTAAGCATATGGAAAAGAAGCGTAAATCCAGACTGGACGGCGTTCCGGTTACATTACCAGCCTTGATCAGGGGCCAACGCCTGCAGCAAAAAGCCAGTTATGCCGGATTTGACTGGGACAAAGTGGAGGAAGTCTGGGATAAAATTCATGAAGAAATTCTGGAACTGAAAGAAGCGCAATCAAATAGCACAAAAGAACATATTGAAGAAGAAATTGGTGACGTCCTGTTTTCCGTGGTAAACCTGGCTCGATTTTTGGATATATCAGCGGAAGATGCTCTACGAAAAACGAATAAAAAATTCACTACCCGTTTTGCCCAAGTAGAAGAAGAATTAAAGAGAAGAGGAAAAAAAGTGGAAGAATCGACGTTGGAGGAAATGGACGAAATCTGGAACCAGGTTAAAAAGAAAAAATAAAAATCATTTTCTCACCATGTCAGATAACTCGTGCGATCTTTGGCGATTTCTTGCCTGTCGAATAATATCACTTAATCAACCTCATACCTTCCCGGACACTCAAGGATGCCAGAGAATTGGATTGAATAAATTTGCGCACAACTTCGGCATCCGTTTTGGAATATTCCCTTAAGGACCAACCAATTGCTTTCTGGATAAATAATTCTTTTGACTCTGCAAGCCGTTCAATAGTTGAAAATAACAATTTGATGTCTGTTTGTGTTTTGTATTTTAACTGAAACAATATACATACACGTTGAAGCCACATATTTTCAGAATCCATCCAGCGCTTGTGTGTGGATAGTATATCATTTGGAAATTGTTGAAAATGCTCGCCCACAATTCGTGTTGCTATCCAATCTACTGTATCCCACCATGATTTTGATAATATGAATTGTTCAAATAAAAATTCGTTTTGTATCATCTTTCTTTTCACACAGCGTTCCAATATATCTAATGCAGCATACTGAAACTCTCTCTCGGGATAATTCCATATTTCCTTAATCACAGAATCAGCTTGCTGTGCAGGTGGTAACCCTTTCTTCTTAATAAATATTTGTGTGAGCTCTTTTCGTTTTGGAGATTTTATTCCACAAAACTCAAACTGATCCTTCATATATCTTTTCATTGATGTTGAATTGGTTTTGTCTGCATGTTCAGAAAACAAGTATAAAAGAAATTGAGTAGAATATGTCTTACACACCTTGAATCGTCACTCACAAATTTCGATGTCCACTATGGTTCTTGTATTCACAGAAATTAATCCCCTGCCATGCGCCCAGGTTCAATCGACTATCTGTAATAATGTTAAACAAGAAATATAAATCCTTATTCCACCCATCGGGAAATATTAAAACCGGCTTGCTCCAATTTATATTTATTTTCCTTTAGAAATGACTGGATTGCATCAGGGCTGACAGCATAGGTAACACCATAATTTATATCCTCTGTCCTCTCTAGATATAATTCATCGATATAAGGGCGATGTTCATCAACATATTTTGTTTTATTTTCTGATGGTTTTAATCGCAAATATGAATTGGCAGAAACGGATTTTACGAGACCCACCCACTCCAATTGATTTGCTCCCTGTTTGTAAGCTAAAACCAGCCCACCGCTAAACCCCCTATTGAAATTGGCATCAATTAAATACATATCCTTTTGACTGCTGTCAAACAAACTGACCACACCACGAGTGACCATTTTTATACCCATAGGAAAACCGATCATATAGACAAAACTACCCCATCGCAAATCCTTAATTGTTCCCATTGGAATGCTTAACGGAAGTGATTGAAACTCCTGTTGTGATAAATACTGCCTCCCGTACAGGGCGAGATCTTTATTTTTGTCCCGTGCCAACTCATCTAAATTATCTCCACCGGGTATCCCTTGAATGAAGAAATCCGATCGCCCTTTTATTGCAACAGATGAGACTCGTTCTTGATTTTCCCGAAAGTAGGTAATTATTGTATCCGGATAATCCCCTACATGGGCACATGTGAGAACCAGGATACGGTTAGGGTCATTTGTAAGAATAGTTGCTGTTCCTGATGAGGCTTCATGGAAATAAGATTTAGAATATGCTTCTAAATCGAAATTCAATTGATCAACAGTTTCTTTTTTAATATCTTGTTCAAATTTGAAATGATATGCAGTGTAGGAAGAATAAGTGCTCAGCATTTTAACTGACCTCAAAACATTATCTAGCTGTGATGCCATCTCATCTGATGGGTAAGCAATTGTATAGTCTTGAGACGGGAATAATGGTTTGGCCTGTTGAGGAAGATGAGCGCAGGAAGAAAAGATTGCACATGATAGAATGAAATATTTTCTTCTAAGAATCATTCTTCTTGCTGGCCGGTAATAGTAAGTATGATGTTTCGGCTTCCGCCATGATTCCGGTGTTCGCATAAATAAATCCCCTGCCACGTGCCCAGATTCAATCGACCATCCGTAATGGGGACGCTCACCGATGAACCCAGAATGGATGATTTCAAGTGCGCAGGCATGTCATCCGACCCCTCCAGTGTATGCCTATAATACGGAGCATTTTCAGGAATAGTGGTATTGAAATGTGCTTCAAAATCAGTCCGCACTGTTGGATCAGCATCTTCGTTAATAGTTAATGAAGCAGACGTATGCTGTATAAACACATGGAGCAACCCGGTAGAAATATCCCTGATTTCAGGTATTTCATTGATGATAAGATCTGTTATGAGATGAAACCCTCGAGGGTAGTTGGGTAAAGTAATCTGTTTTTGTTTCCACATATTATAACTGTTTTTCCATCCAGATTCTAGATTCTTCTACAGGAATTTTTGCTATTTTATTTAATATTTTAAATCCCCGTTTTAGTGAAAATGCTATCATTGCTTTATATTTTTTTCTTGTTTTAAGACGAATAGATGTGTAGCTGTTTTCTCTTGCCCAATTTTCCTGGTAATCAGCCAGCATTTCTGCAATACCCTGTTTTCTGTATTCTAGTAAAACACCACCCATCCAGCTGTAAAAAGATCCGTCCTCAAATCGATCATACCCTATTTTGAAACCCACAGGCTTATTATGGAGTGAAGCGGTCAAAATAAAATGGTTTTTCTTCAATCTTATTTGATATTCATCTATTTCAAATGGTTGATCAAATTCCGTAATATGTTTTGAAATGTAAACTGCATCTTCCAAATGGTTTTCGTTGATTGTAATCATTATTTACCAAGGCAAATTGTCAAGATCTACATTACCACCGGTTATAATGAGCCCAACATAATTTCCAACGTTTTCTCCTGGATGATCTAACAACGCTGCTAAAACAACAGCAGAGGATGGTTCAACAATAATATTCATCCGTTCCCAGATTAACCGCATGGCCTTAACGATCCACTCTTCGCTGACGGTCAGTATTTTATCCACGTGTTTCTGAATAATGGGAAATGTTTTGTCACCAAGGGATGTTAGTAATCCATCGGCAATGGTTTGCGGATTCGTTTGAGGTACGATTTCTCCTCTTATCAGTGATTGAAATGTATCATCAGCTCCCTTGGGTTCTGCACCGATGATTTTTATATCAGGGTTTATTCCTTTCGAAGCAACACATGTCCCGGATATCAAGCCTCCGCCTCCAACAGGTGTAATAATTGTGTCCAGCATCGGATATTCCTGTAAAAGCTCTAATGCAGCTGTACCCTGCCCGGCGATGATGCGTTCATCATTGTAGGGATGTATCACAATAGCCCCAGTTTCATTTTTAACGTGATTCAGAGTGGCTTCTCTTGCTTCAAGAGTCGACTCGCAAAACGTAATTTTTGCTCCATATCCTTCAACAGCTCTTATTTTGACTTTCGGGGCATTCTGGGGCATAACCACATGGACAGAAATTTTGCGAAGCTTCCCAGCCAAGGCTAGCGCCGCAGCATGATTCCCGGACGAATGTGTAACTACGCCATTAGCTGTATCTTTATCTCTTAAACTAAACACCGCATTGCAGGCACCACGAAATTTGAAGGCGCCTACTTTTTGAAAATTCTCGCATTTGAAGTACAATTCTGCGCCCGCCATTTCGTTAATAGCGGAGCTTGTCAATACAGGTGTTATTTTAGCGAAGGGCGAAATCCTTTCTGCGGCTTTTTGGATTTCCGAAAATGTTGGTGAGAAAGAAGTCACTTATGCAATACCAAAATGGTAGAATAATAACTAAAACCAAGAAGTTCTGCAGACATTCTTGTCTGCAGTAGTACAGACAGAAATGTCTGCACTAAATTAAAATGCTTCTCATTCATACATCCATTCATCCAATCAGTCTTTATGTTTTACGTTCTTTTTTCCGTGCCGCAGGGAAAAGAATATTATTCAATATGAGCCGGTATCCCGGGGAATTGCGATGCAGAGACAAATCAGTGGGCGGATCGCCCACAAAATGCTGGTAATCTTCCGGATCATGACCACCCAAAAATGTAAATGAACCTTTGCCAAAATTCCCATGGAGGTACTTAACCTGAGGCGTGGTCAGATCCTCACCCATGACAACCACATGGGTTTTGATGCGGTCGCGATGGAAACCGGTGGTCTGTCCCATAAATCCTTTCACAACCGGAACATGATTTTGCGTCAGCATCGTCGGTACGGGATCGTACTTGGCAGAAAATTCGAAGAGTGTAAAATAATCCGCTTCGGCGCCACGTAACACAGGATTGTGGCTGGGAGGATAATCAATGTCAGAAAATTCATAAATCATGGGGTCTGGTATAATTGTAAAATCAGTAAATGCGAATGTTTTAGAAAAATCCAGTTTTTTCTGAACATTAGGTTCAATAGGTGTACCATCAAAAATAGGATGAGCCGCATCAACGCCTTCACTGGATAATGCAATATCGTATGAATCCGTGGCGCTGCACATGGCAAACAAGAAACCGCCTTGCCCAACATAAGCTTTAATTATTCTTGCCACCGCTTTCTTTTCTTCATGAACTGTAGGGAAGCCATTCCGGGTTGCCATGGATTTAAATTCCATTTCCTGTTGTTTGTACCAGGGCGCCGAATGATAATTGCGATAGAATTTTCCGTACTGACCGGTAAAGTCCTCATGGTGAAGGTGAAGCCAATCGTATTCTTCCAGTTTACCTTGAAAAACTTCATCATCCCATAATGTTTCATACGGTACTTCAGCGTAGGTTAATGCAAGAGTAACAGCATCGTCCCAGGGCTGCTTGCTAGAAGGTGAATAAATGGCGATCTTCGGAGATTTTTCCAGTAATACAACATCCATATTATTTTGTTCTATTTCACCATAAATGGACATGGCTTCGTCAGCGTTGATTAATTCATAATTGATACCTCGAACAAGACATTCTTTCTCAATATCTCTATTTGTATCTGCCAAAAATGATCCGCCCCGGTAATTCAGTAGCCATTCTACATTGATGTTTCTTTCTAAAATCCAAAAGGCTAATCCGTATGCTTTTAAATGATCCCTTTGTCCTATATCCATGGGGATCAGGATTTTCTGGCCCAATAAAATGTGTATGAACGAAATAATGTAGATGAATCGTTTCATTAACTTTCCGCTTCTGCCTTTAGGTTTCGCACACGTTGACGAACGGGTTCAAATAAAAATGACTGGGGATAATCCACCAGAAATTGTTCATAATAATTCAATGCAGTTTGAGGATCATTCCGAATATATTGAAAGATTTCTCCGGCCAATACAAGACCCTTATCTCCCGCATCCGAAGTCAATAACCAGTTTAAACGAATCATGGCTTCATCAAATTGATTCATTTGTAACAGAGTAAAAATTTCTTTTATGGAAGCTAATTTTGCAATGGATGCAGAATCCTGGTTTTTCCGAATGGTTGAAAATATCAAAGCAGCTTCAGAAAGTTTGTTTTGTTTCAATAACATTTCACCGGATAAGTAATGTTGAAATGCTTCTTTATTACTATCATCCCCATCAGTATAATGAATATTAATGATGGTTTGTAATTCCATAAAATCATTGAATTGATTGTCTGAAGGAATCATATTGGTTAATAATTCATCCAATATTTTTAATGTTGAATCTATTTTGCTATTGTAAAGCCTAAGTTGAATGGATTTCACCGCAATCTCGGTTTTATATTTATATTTAAATGATATTGGCAGATTTTGCAAATACAACTGACCTTCTTCTATTTTTCCTTCTGTAATCAAAATATCCACAAGACGAGAATGAATTTTAAATGATAATTCTAATCCCGGGTTGGCCGATAATGCCGCTGTATAAGCAGCGTAGGCGCCATCGATATCCATCAAAATTATAAACTGAATTTCTCCCAGACGAAAATGAGCTTGAGGTGAAAATGACGTTGATTTTAAATCATCCAAAATAGTGTTATACATTGAAAGCGCTTGTTCAAGAGCATTAGTAGAAATAGTCTTAAACAAATTAAATTGACTATTGAAGAAAGCATTATTGATTTCATTCAGAATCAGTGAATTATTGAATTTATGAGGTTGGATTTGATCTTCATAAACCCGGCCTAAGCCCAACAGGACATTTCCAAGTTCTTTTGAATCAATTTTGTCCTGTAAACTGTCTATATCGGATAAAATAGTTTGGTATGTTATAACGGAAAGGTGGAATTGGCGTTCTTTGCGCAGACTATTCGCAAAATGATTTAAACGGTCTAGACGTGCACGCTGACCATCTGCAATGAGAAATTGATGATCTAGTGATTGTTGATAATGACCGATTTTAAAATAAAGAGATGAAAGTAAGCTATGAACAATCAAGGGAGATCTATCCATTTGAATTATTAATCTACTCTCGATTATTTCCACATTTTCAATATCATCGCTCATAATCAAAATTTTGTCATTGATGAGTTTTAATTGTTTTGGGTTGTGTATCGCATAAATTAAAAACTCGGAAACAGCATTTGCAATGTGTTGTCTGGATTGATAATAATTGCCCAAATCCAGCGCCATAAATGCTGGATCATTAAATTGCTCACGCCCGACTCGAGCCATTTCCTGCATTTTTTCAGCAAGTCCCATCCTGCTGTATGTATGAATTATCATACGGTAAGCGCTGGCATTTTGACCATATTGTACAATAAAGTTATTCCATACTTCATTGGCTTCATTTTTATTTCCACTGATAAAAAATATTTCACCCAGTTCCACATGCTGTTGAATATCGTGGGGAGAATGCTGAAGCCAATTGTTGATTAATTCAGCCGCGGACATATAATCACCGAGCCGTTTATAAATATTCTTAAGCTGTGTGTACGCCTGACGATTTGTAGATTTTGCAGTTAGAATCGACTCGTAGATTTTTTGAGCTTCTTCCAGATCTCCTTTCCTTTCCATCAGAAGAGCATTCTGAAGGGCTCCCCGACCCATAGGGGGCACTATTACTTGGGCAAAGCTGGTAACACTTAATAGAACAATAGTGAAATATTTAATTTGCAACAGTTGAATCTCCTTTGGAAAAAAACGTTTTATTTTCACTGATTGCATTAAAATACCTGCGAATCATTATTTGGTAATCCCGGGGGTATCCGGCTTTTATTGCGCGATCCAGTGCCTCCAAAGCTAAACTTCTTCTTTGTCCCATGTCTAAGGGTAATCCATCAGGCCCGGTTGTGAATATTTCAATTCCAACTTCACTTTTCCGTTTTTCTTTCTCTCCCCGCTGGGTCATGGATTTTTGGCTGTCCAGCATCCGAGATAAAATGCGTTGCTGACGGTCAATAGTTTGGCGCGTAATATTTTTGCGTTGAAAGTCTTTAAGAACGTTATCCATTTCCTTTGCAATTCCACCCATGTCGCCCAGTCCTTTTTCACCGGAACGTTTCGTTTCGTTCATTAATTCCTGAAGAGATTTTCTCACTTGCCTTTGTTCTTGAAGCAATTTTTGTAATAAGCCTTTTTGAGCAGCAGCAGTCATTTGTCCCATAGCCAATTGCATACTTTGACTATTTATGCCTTGCTGCTGACCTGCCATTTTTTGCATTTGTTCCAGAAATTGTTCATAACCGCCGGCAGATCCTGAAGACCGCATTTGATTCATGGATTGTTGAATGGCCAAAGCTGCTTCGTTTAATGATGACATGGCTGCTTGTTGATGTTGAGCTGCACCACGACCATTTCGTTGGGCCAAAGCATTTTTTGCCTCTTCCATCATGGCATTGGCCATACCAATACTACGTCCCATTTCCGGAGTGACAGCAAAGGTTTCACGAGATAATTTCATCAATTGCTCCATCACTTGCCGCAATTGATCCTGGACCATTAACTGCCTGTTGGCCAATTCACCAAGGCGCGGAGAGTTTCTTGCCAGGTTGGCTGTTTCATTCTGTAGTAATTCCTGGGATTTGGACAGGTTTAACACATCTCTCATGGTTCGCTGAAATTTCGCTGCCATTTCCTGCGTGGTAGCAGATTGAAACCCTTGCTGAATATCTTCTATTTTTGAAAGCAGCATTTGCAGTTTATTGAGAGAAGATGAGCTGTGGTTTACAGCTTCATTCGCATTTTGTCTGCGCAATTGATTTACAGTCCGTTGTAGATCTGCGTAGGTTTGATTCATTAAAGGGTCACGTTTCAAATCTTTAAGCAGATCGGATGATTCCGGATGAAATTTTTCAACAGCTTCTGCTGCCTTATCCATTTCATTGCGGATATTTGAAAATTCCTCAACTTGTCGTTGTTCTTCTTCGCTGAGTCTTGGAAAATTTGAAGAGTCGTTTGATTCTTGTGTCCGTTCAATACGTTCATGGATATTTTCCTGCTGTTTTACCATACTCTCAATACGAGTGCGTAGCTCATCGATTTTTTGTTCTGCTTTAATTCGTTCGAAAATATCGATAAAACGATCTAATTGCTGTTCAATCTGATCAATATTGTCCGTTAGCGATTCAAGTGCTTCTTGGAGTTTATCGATATCCATTTCTGCCATCAACTTCTCTAATTCAATTAAGTTTTGCATCAGATCATTTGATAATATTTCATCTACTAAATCCTGCAAACGACTGAATTTTTCCATGAGATCTGAAGAAAATAAATCATGTTTTTCTGCAGCCTCCTGCAATGCGTCAATTGTTTCATTCAGCTTTTCCATTTTTTGAATCTCTTCCCGAATTCCTTCAAGCATTTTTTGTAAGTCCTGCTGTTGATCCCAAGTTAATTTATCTTGTTTAAGGACATCCAATTCTAGTTGATCCATATTTTCACGAATAGATTCTAATTCTTCTTGAGTTTCGAAAATTTCATTAAGGATGTCTGTTTCATCATGTTCAAATGATAAGAATAGTTCAGCCAAACCGGGAATTCGGGCAATAAAATCTTCACTGACAGTTTTTTTAGGACCGGATATTTCATCATTATCTGATAATTCAAAATGAAAATGAACTTCATCTTCCGGCATCAAACCTAATTCACCCAACTGCCAGGAATGAACAATATCCTGGCGGACATTACGGGGATCATCAATGGGAATGGAAAAGAGGGACAACAACGGTTCAATTGCAATATATGCGGGGCGATGTATTTCATAGGCAACTTGAAGGTTCGAAAATCCAAAATCATCTTCTATTTGCAGGTGCAGTAACACCGATTGGTCACGTCCCAACTCAAACGACCTTTCAGGTTGTTGAATCGTTATATCCGGATAAAAATCTTCAATAACAGAAATTTGAAACGGGATGGGGTTCCGGTTTGAAATACCACGAATATCAAGCAATTGAATCGATAATTGACTGTTCATTTCTAATAGGAACTCTCCAACTGCTCGTTTCCCGGAGATTTTCATTGGAATTTTAGAATTATCCAAAATCAGATCTCCATTTTTAAGAGGTCTGTTACTGCGCAGGTTTACTTGAATAGAGGAACCTAGCAATCCACTGATATTTGCTTGATTTCCCTTTTGTATGATCGGATCTATTTTAGCATATTCCGGAGAGATAACAGTAATAGTCAAATCCTCCATCACCGGTCTGTCCGTCACTGAAATGGTATATGTTTCAGAAGATACTTCTTTCCAAGCTTCCCAGAAATGAACTGCCGGAACATAAGAACGATACGTATAGTTTTGCGAAATATCATCTAATGTATAATGATAAATTCCTGTATTGTCTTTTCTTGCGACGGGAACGTGTTTTGAAGAATCACGTTCTGTGTAAGATTGAAAATCAATGAAAAGGGAATCCGGAGCATTCCCGGAAACTGAAAATAATAATTCAACCGATTCACTCCCCAACAGGTTAATATTGCCAGTTTCTGAATGGATAGTAAACGGTTTAGGAATTGAAAATTCTATTTGGGGATGAAACCAACGATAGATCGCCAGGGCGCTGTTTTCCCAGTTCAACGAAAATGCCAAAGTACCAATGACCAAAACAACCAGCGAAACCATTTTCCATTTTGTGCCTGGTTTAGACGAAAACAGTTCAGATTCATCTATTTCAACAAGCTTCTGCAGCGTTTCATCAATGAAAAATTGACTTAATTCCCGGGATGTGCTCGATTCCACTCCTCTTTCCAATTGAAGCGCGTTAATGATCGTATCCTCTTTTGGGAAAGCAAGCCTACCGGCTGCTCGAGCTAATGTTGATTTACGGTATCGGTTGATTCGATTATTAAAAACGAAAAAGATAAAAATGATGACGCTCAATATAAATAAGCAAAGTAGAATAAAACTCAATTGCCAGATTCCGGTACGAACGGAGGAAGAAAAATAAAATATGCTTTCCAGCGTAACGGTAATTAAAATAGAAACCAACAATAAAGTATATAAAATCCAAACGAACGTTTGCCCGTCGCTAATAAGGGCAGCCTTTAAAATTTTCTTTAGTTGTTTTTCGATGGAATTCATTTATTGGGTCAAAGCAAAGTGAATAATATTGACGCCCATTTGTAAAGCTGCACTTCGAATAAATTCAGGATCCTTATGAACCTTAGCATCTTCCCAGCCATCCCCTAAATCGCTTTCATACGTGTAGAGAACTAATATTCTTTCACCGTCAAATAATGCCAAAGCCTGAGGCGGTTTGTTATCATGTTCATGAACTTTAGGCAGACCATTCGAAAAGTCGAAAACCTGGTGAAATACAGGATGATCAAATGGCAATTCCACAAATTCTTTATT
>CAZIFK010000072.1:0-11607 GCA_964538995.1 uncultured bacterium | reverse complement strand
CACAATTATAAGGTGGTTCAAAACCACCAAGCTATTGGTGAATATGAACCAATAACAAACTTACAACAACCTATTAAATTGACGCTTTTTAGCTTAAAGGAGTAATGATACATTAACGAATGAGTGACATTGCATGACTTCTTGGGATGTCCATTAAAATGTAGCAACTTCATATAGGTGTTTTGACATGCAGGATTGTCATGTGGGGTTTCAGACTTCAATCTATCCCGACAGTATTGAGCTTACAGGTTATATTAGCTATGGATTTAGTTTTTGGAAGGGACAGGTTTAGTTTGACTGGTAGAAACGATTTGCAGGAATCACTTGAATTATTTAATCTGATAAATTACATTTATTGAAATTCTAGGCGCACTTTTCACGATGTTACAGAGAAAAGATGGAATCAATATCAATCCGGGTTACGAGTGGAGATTAATGCTCCAGTGCTATGAATTCCGTAGTTACTGAGTTTGGAAAATGATTTTGAACAAAGAAAGCTGTAGCTATAACTTTTCAATGATATCCACTGACCCCAGTAGAATCAAGCCCCTATGCCCTGATATCCAATTAACTGGATGTTCAAGGTTTTTTGTTTAAGAAACTTAACCCCAGTTGTTTATGATTAACGTCAAAATTGCTATAAAGGACATGAGAAGATTTGAGAAGATCATGAGTTGTGATTTTCCAACGTGGAATAATGAGACCAGCAGCTACATTTTCAATTATTAACTAACTTCAATGTCCAACATAAGGATTGCAACCAATGAATATGAAAAATATACTGGCCAATATCTTGAAGTTTTCAGCTGCCAAAGCTGTGGTTTTTATGATCCTTATACCTTCGGTGGGATCGTTATTTGTGATAGGTTCATTTTATCTATATCTTGAGCAGTCGAAAGACGATGTTTTGTTTACCAATATTGCCGGTCAGCAAAGAATGCTTTCTGAACAATTGGGCGCTTATGTCGATATGGTGCATCATCTGGGTCAAGAGGATGACCGGGAACCACTACGTGAACTTGTAGCTGCATTTGACCGATCATTAATTGCTTTAGATCAGGGCGGTATAGTAATGGACCATAGATTATCACTACCGTCACCCGAGGTACGGAATAGTATAAATCGTGTCAAACAGTTATGGCAAGATCTCAAACCGGCTCTCGTGCTTGTAGCTGATCAACCGGCATCCTCTCCACAAGCGATTAAGGCACATAACTTTATCCAGGTCAGTATTCCTCGTTTAAGGGACTTATCTAACGAAGTTGTTGTTCGTTTTGAATTACTAACCAATAACAAGAGAACACAGGTTTTTAGGATTATAATTACTGTCTTAAGTGTCAACTTTGTTTTGCTTCTTATAGGTATCCTGGTCACCAAACGCTACTTAGCTGATCGTAAACTGTTGGAGAATGAATTAAGAATGGAGAAAGATTATCTTGATAAGTTAAGTAACTCAATAGGTGAAGCCATATTCACAGTAGAATTATCTGAAAGAAAGATCATTTATGCAAATGACAGAATAAAAAATATTTTTGGTTATGACCCGAAAAAAATAGTCGGCAAAATCACTAAAATGCTTTATTTGGATGAAAAAAGCTATAATGAATTTGGTCGTAAACTGAATAACGCTATAGAAAAAAACGAAGATATAATGAACACCGAACTTTTGTTAAAACGGAAAAATGGTGAACATTTTCAAGCAGAAATCACTACCTCATTTTTAAAAGAAAATGGTAAAGTACAACAGGTTATTAGCATTATCAGAGACATCAGCAATCGCAAGCAGGCTGAAGAGGCTTTGCGTACATCGAAAGCCTACTCGGAGAATATACTTTCTTCTATGACAGACGCACTATTTGTGATTACTTCCGATGCCATTATTGAGACTGTTAATACTACTGTCACAACATTGTTGGGATATACAGAAGATGAGCTGATAGGAAAACCATTAGGTATGGTTTTTGAAGAAAATAGAGAAGATACTTTCACTAAACAAGTGATGTCAGTGAGTGAGAACAAATTACAGGTCATTTACGACCACGATCCTAAAGACTTTTGGCACTTATTGAAAACGGTACCCCTGGGGATAGTTATTGTTGATTCGGATGGAAAGATCGTGATGGTAAACGAAGAGACAGAGTCTATCTTTGAATATGGTAAAGGGGAACTCATTGGAAAAACAATCCATGGGTTGCTGCGTGGTAAATTGCGAAACGTTCATGAAAAAGAACGGGTTGAGTATATGGCTAGTCCCAGTCAGAGATATTTGGGAAAAGAACGGTTTCTGAAGGCACAACGTAAGGACGGGACAACGTTTGAATTGGAAATAGGTTTGTTTCCACTTCAGATTGATGATGAGACCCAAGTAGTAAGTGTCATTCGAGACACCGCAAGTAAAGAAAAGTGGGAGTTCATTAAACATACACGTTTTGTGAGAATTTTTACAGAAAAAGATTACCGGAATGTGGATCGGACTTTAGTGAATAAGAACGGCGAGAAAATCCCGGTATTAATGTCGGGATCTGAAATACGGGATAAGTCTGGCGAAAGTCAAGGAGCAGTACTAATAGCGAAAGATATCACCGAGCGCAAAACGGCACAAAAGGAAATAGAACGATTAGCGAATTTTCCCAGGCGGAATCCAATGCCGGTGATAGAAATAAATGTTGATTGTAATGTGACTTATATGAATCCCGCCACTGAAGCCATATTGAAACAGTTGGGCTTATCCAAATCACAAGTCAGCAATATTCTACCGGAGAATTGTAAACAAATGGTAAAAGACGGACTGGAAAAAGGAGGGAAAGTATCCTCCCGGGAAGTCCAGTTTGCCGACCGTGTTCTGTTATGGTCCGGACATGCGTTGAAGGAATTGAATTTGTTTCATTTCTATGCAACAGATATTACTGAGCGCGTTAAATCGCGGAAAGAAATTGAAGAAGCTTTAAACCGGGTGGAACAAGCGGATCGAGTTAAGTCCTTGTTTTTAGCCAACATGTCCCATGAGATCAGGACACCTTTAAACGCAATCCTGGGTTTTACCGAATTAATTGAAAGTAGTACCTGCCATCTGGTGAGTGAAGAGGAGCAAGAATTCTTTACTACAATTAAGAATAGCGGTACCCGGCTGATGAATACGGTGCATGAAATTCTGGATATTACTCAGATTGAATCCGGAACCTATGAGCTAAAAATGGAACAGCTTGACCTGAGTAGACTGGTTAAAGAATTAGTACATGCATGTCAACCGACGGCTGATGATAAAAACCTGGAGTTGACGTATGAATCTGACCTTGATTCAGCTTATATCCAAGCTGATGAGAATGGTCTTTCACAGGCCATTAATAATATAATTGATAATGCAATCAAGTATACGGAGCAGGGAAAGATCACAGTGTTATTGAAACAATCCTCAAAACACTATGTTCTTTCAATCCAGGATACAGGGATAGGCATATCTAAAGAATACCTGGATAAGTTGTTTGAAGTCTTTTCCCAGGAAAGTGAAGGGTACACAAAGAAGTATCAGGGTATCGGTCTTGGCATGTCAATAGCCAAGCGGCATCTGGATTTGAACAATATTGATATTGATATTGAGACCGCTAAAGACATCGGGACTACTTTTACGCTGTCCTTTAAGCCGGTTAAAAAACGTATATCTGAAAAGCAGGTTGAAAAAGAAGAAACCAAAGTTACACCCACTGTTGAACCCGCCGAAAAGCCATTTGTTTTAGTAGTGGAAGATGATCTCGGTTCCCGAAAACTCATTGAATTCTTCATTAAGGGGACGCACGATATGTGTTTCGCAGTTTCGCTTAAGGAAGCCAAGCAGCAGTTAAAAAAATACCCGATTGATTTGATCTTACTGGATTTATCATTGATTGGGAATGAAGACGGGTTAGACTTGGTCAGATGGATACGCAAGACCAAAACCTGGAAGAAGACTCCGGTCATTGCAACTACCGCTCATGCCTTTACCTCAGATCGTGATGCTTGTCTTGAGGCTGGTTGTAATGATTACTTATCAAAGCCTATTAAAAGAGAGATACTGTTAGAAAAGATAAATGATTCAATTTTAACCAATAATCTGAAAAAATCAGGGTAAAACGTACACCATATATACGCTATCGTACTCCGATTCTACGCTATTATTGTACTAGTTATCACAAGTCAATACTAACTGAATTATAAATAAAGACATCCAGATTCTCGTCGAGAAAAGGGCTTGTCGAGTAGTACCCCGGACAGGATTCGAACCTGTGGCCTACGGATTAGAAGTCCGTTGCTCTATCCAGCTGAGCTACCGGGGCATATCAAAAATCTTTTCCGGTAGCGAAGCTGCTTGCCCGCCTTTGGAGGGCTTGTCCCGATTTTTATCGGGAAGCTACCGGGGCAATTATGGGGTGCAAAATTAGTACAATTCGACGGAAGGAAATAATAGCAAATTTCACAAAAAATAAGACAAATATTCCCCGACGAGACACCGACGAGAAAAATCTTGACTTATTCACCCTCGAGGGCGTACACTTCACCGTCGAGAGACAAAAAGCTTATTTTCATTTAATCAATAAAAAGGAGTGTTAAATGGCTGAAACAGTAAAAACAACGGGCGTTTCAAAGGAAAAAGGTTATCTATACTACCTCGGTAAAGATGGCAATGTCTGGCGTTCAAAGATGGCTCGCGCTGGTAAAGGCGGTGGCAATGCAGAAAAAGTAGCAGATGCCGGTGTCCAACGCGAATCAGGTTTTCTGTATTTCATCGATAAAAGTGGTGATGTGGCTCGTGCCCCTATGGCAAGAGGCCGTAAATAATCAACATACCATGATGATTAAAAAAGCCCCGCTTTCTTGCGGGGCTTTTTTGTTATAACCTGTTATTCATTAGATTACAAATAGAACACATACAAACAAATAATTGAGCTTTTCTAACCATAAAATATTAATGATTACAGTCATAATGAAAATGAGCATAAATTAGTGGCTAGAGAAATAATGCAAATGGTCAGAAATATTAATGAAAACACGATGAAACTAATGAAAAAGCATAAAATTTCTGCTGGGTTAGTCATCGTAAACAAACATATCCGGAGTACTAAAAATGAAGCTTAAAATCACATTATTCAGTTGTTTCTTTTGGATGACCTGTACAGCTCCGGAAATGCCTGCCCCTGAAGAAATAATAGCCGAAGCATCTATCAGCGTACCTCTTCCAGCTAAATCGGTTGTATTACCAAGGAAAAATTTGCCGAAAGGCTGGACTGTAAACCGGGAGACCCTAGCAGACTGGCAAAGTAGTTTGCCGCAAGTATTGGGAATTTCCCTCGATACAAATACAACAGCAGAATTTTGGGAAGAAGCCATGACTTTAAAGTCGGGAATTAAGCTACCACTTAAACGTGCGAAAGTAACTTTCCATCATCAAACACGTATCACCAGCGAAATAATCGAGTTACAATTTATAAATGTCGATTATATATATAGCGTTACCAACTATGAATCGTCCCATTATGAATTGGATGGTGTGTTAAAAACAGTTGAACTAAGGGGGACAGGATTTCCGCAATTAGTTGCAGATGATGTATTGAGACACAAAGTACTTTTGGTTTATGGTACACCAGATGATTTCGATGGCACTTGGCACCATTATAAAGATAAAGAAACAGAATTTTCTGTAAGGGTAGTTGATAACAAACATCTCGCTGTCCAAATGAGAAGCCGTGCCGTAACGAAAAAATTGAAGCATGCACTTCGGGATATGTATTCTGAAGAGGGGATTGAGCTAAGAAAACAGCAGCTCATGGGTGGCTTCGACCTCTAAATTATTTTCTTACATGTTTAAACAGACGGCTTTTTTATTCATACTTTCGGCGTCGTCCGTCGCCCAGTCCGTATCCAGTATTGATATCCGCGGTTATCAATACACCAAAAAATATATTATCGAGCGTGAAATACAACACTTGGTGAATATGGAATTAGACAGCACAATAGCCGGGGATGACCGGGACCGGATAGAAAATATCGGCATATTCAGTGTTGTGTCCTGGAGGGCAATTCCATTAGAGGACGGTACAGTAATATTGCGTTATCAAGTCACAGAATCAACTCGTTTTTTTCCGATCATTGCACCGTCATATGAAGAAGATACAGGATGGTCAGTGGTGTTTGGAGGGATTGTAAAAAATTTGAGAGGAAGGAATGAGTCCTTAGTGATCGGTGGTTTATTTGGAGGTATTAATGCATATGGTGTTGAGTTCAACGATCCTTGGATTTTTGGTGATCACGTTTCTGTATCTTTTGAAGTAGGAAAGCACGTTTCTGACCATATTTTCTTACCCATTGAACGCCAGACATCGTCTTTTGAAATGAATATTGGACGATATTTTGGTTATCAAAGAAGGGTCAGTGTTGGTTTTGAAATCGAGAAAAAGGATTTTATGGGGGATAATGCAACCATTGAATTTGAGTATATCGCCCCTCAAGCAAGTATGGCTTTTGATACTCGAGATATTTATAATGATCCTTCAAAAGGGGTCTACTTTTTTCATTCTGCGCAGTATTTCAAATTTTTAAATATTGAAAGTAATTCATTGGTTTGGAATCAATCTTACAGCGCATTTTTTTCACCCATAAACGGAAAGTATAAAACAACTATCGGAGCAAATATAACAGCCAATTCTACGCATGGTGATTTCCATAAAGAATTATTTAAGTTTGGATTGGGCGGCGGATATTCTATTCGTGGGTGGCAGATTGAAAATCCGGTTTTATATTCAATGGGAACGCAGGATTACCGATTTGGTTATTTCAGTGCGTTTTCATCGATTGAACTTCGACAAACATTCATTCCACGTTTTGCAGTCCAGCAGGAGTCACCATTTGGACCTATTAAATCAGAATTTGGTCTGCAGGGAGTTTTATTCGCAGATGCCGGAGTAGTGGGAAATCATTGGAGTGAATTGTATGAAAAGATCCCAATGGTAGGATTCGGTATTGGATTACGAATGCCGGTAGCTATGGTAGGGAATCTGCGGTTTGATTATGGCTGGTCTTATTACGGTGGTGATTCGATGGAATCATCGTTCCACTTTTCAGCGGGGCATAAGTTTTAAGCTATTAGTGACCTTTGCAATAGGTTTAACAATGGTCACTATTATTTCTTTTTGAAAATCATCGCTTTTTCAAAGCGATTCTCACTCCCGTTCCGTAATCGAGAAATATTGCTGCGGTGGGTGAAAATAATAAACCACGGGATCAGTAAACTAAACACAAGTAGAGATAACGGGGGAGGGTTTGCAAGTCCTAAAGGTGGAAGAATGAATAAAAAGATCGGCAATGAAATCGCTGCCAGCATAGACCCCACAGAAACATAACCGGTCAGTATGAGCGCAATAGCAAAAACAATTAAACATAGTGGTACTGCGGTGGGAAATAGGGCAATGAGTATACCGCCCACAGTACCAACACCTTTACCACCTTTAAAGCCTGCAAAAATAGTATAGATATGCCCAAGAACAGCAGCAAAACCGCATAAAATCTGTACGATGCCCGTATCTTGGATGGGTTGACCCTGGAAGAGTGTTGTGGCATAAATAGCCGCTGGTAGCCAACCTTTAAATACATCAATCACCACGACAGCTAAAGCAGATTTCCAACCTAAAACACGAAAGACGTTCGTCCCGCCGGCATTCCCACTGCCGTGCTCCCGAATATCAATGCCCTTAACCACTTTCCCAACGATGATGCTTGAAGGGAAAGAGCCGGTTAAATAACTGGCAAATAACAATAGAATCAATTCAAACGTTGGGTTCACGATAATTATTTATTTTGGGAATTTGTGTAATTTGTTTTTTGGCGGTGCAATCAAGCCTCCGGATATAACCATTTTAATCCCTTCTTCTACCGTCATATCGGTTTTCATTGTATCGCTTTGAGGTATAATAATAAAAAACCCCGATGTTGGATTTGGTGTTGTCGGAACGAATATATGATAATATTTAACTTCGTTTCCATCTACAGATTCACCAGTAACGAAAGCCAGTGTCCAAACTCCAATTCTAGGATATTGAAGAAAAATTACTTTTTGAAAATTTTTCCCTTCAGCCGTT
Source organism: uncultured bacterium (assembly GCA_964538995.1). Lineage (GTDB taxonomy): Bacteria > Fidelibacterota > Marinisomatia > Marinisomatales > TCS55 > JADFRD01. The sequence goes on along the minus strand of CAZIFK010000072.1, from coordinate 3,502 downwards.
CCCGTAAAAGCACTCATAAACTGTTTTATCGTTTTATAAACTGTATTTACAAGAGGAATGGTAAAAAGAATTTTTTCTCCCAATGTAAATAATTTTCGCCCTAATACGTTGCGAATGATTAATCCCAAAATATAAACAACTAAGAAAGTGAGTAAAATCCCAAGTCCGGGTATATGAAATCCGATTTTCTTTAAAAATGGAGCGGAGATATTGTCCAAAGAACGAAAAATAAACAATAAAATGACAATGGTTAATGCCAGGGGAACAATTGTGAATATCCCTGTAAGAATGGTTCGTTTAATATGTGTCCACATAATTGCTATAATGAATTCTCTAGTTCCAAAAGAAAGACTTTTCGTTCCAGTTTGCCACCATATCCGCCGAGTCCGCCTCCCGTTTGCAAAACACGGTGACAAGGAATAACGATTGGTAATGGGTTATGTGCATTTGCAGACCCAACCGCCCGAACGGCTTTTGGATTACCTGCTCTTAGAGCGATATCCTGGTAAGTTGCAGTTTGACCAAATGGGATTTTACTCACTTCAGCTAATGCGCTTGTATAAAATGGGGGAGCTTTTAAATCCAATTCAATATTAAATGATTTTCTTTTTCCTGAAAAATATTCTTCAAACTGTTTTTTTACATTTTGTAATACTTGTTCATTTTTAACGATCGTGCATTCAGGAAAATCTTTTTGGATGGATTTATCAAAGGGTGCTTCTTCCGGGAAATAAACGCGGCAAACACCTTTATCAGACTTGGCTAAACCCATGATTCCAAAAGGAGTTTTTACAGTATCAAATGTAATGGTTTTCATTTTTCTATTTTCAAAATTATCTAAAGAATTTAAACACCGTTTAGGTATTTTACTTGTAAATCTATCGCTTCAAATTCACAATCACTGCTCCGCCAATGACCATAAAAGCTCCTAAAATGGATATTGGAGCCAATGCTTCTCCTAAAAAATACCAGCCAATCATTAAAGCGATTACAGGAGGTGGAAATGCTACATAAGCAATTTGTGACATTGATAAATGTTTAAATAGCCAAATATAAATCAACCATGCTGTGATCGTTCCAAACAATGTTAAATAAACCATTGCAAAAATATTAAACGAACTCCAATTCATTGTCTGATCCGATTCAATAATACTCGATATAAGCAATAAAATGATGCCTGCGCTTGTTTGACAAACAGCATTCATGGATAACGTGTCAATATTATCAATATGTTTTTTTAAATACACATTAGGCCAAGCCGCTACTATTATGGCAACTATGGTCAAACCCATGCCTAACAATACTTTATCTCCACTCATTGTTTGACCTTGTGATAATATAAGGATTACTCCTGTCGCTCCGATTAATATTGTAATGATCTTCTTGAGAGTGAGTTTTTCATTTTGAAGATAAAAGTGGGATATGAGTACTACAACAAAAGGAAACCCCGCCCATAAAATAGAGGATAGATTGGAATAGATGAATTGTGCAGCATAATATGTCAGTCCGTAGGCAACTACAAAATTAAATAGAGTAAATAATATATAGACTTTAATTGCTTTTTTAGATCTTGGAATAGATTTCCTTTTTAGAGTTATAATGATCAACAGAATTAATCCGGCTAAAAAGAAGCGAAGTCCTACACCATAAATTGGCGGTGTTCCTTCAATTAAGCTCTTTTTTAGGATAACCCAGGTAGTCCCCCAGATCACACAGAGCGTCGCGTATAGAATGATAACTTTTGTTTTCATATTCTATAAACAAAAAACTCCGCTGATGCGGAGTCTTTTGATCTTAAAAAAACGTTGTAATGGGAAAGAATCAATTCCTTTTATGCAGTTGTACAACAATGGGACTAGCAACGTAGATACTGGAATATGTACCTACAATCACACCGATTAACATGGCGAAAGCAAAATAATGAATCACTTCTCCACCAAATAAAAATAGGATAAACACAACAAAAAATGTTGTTATCGAGGTGATAATGGTTCTGCTTAATGAATCATTTAAACTGCGATTCACAATTTCACTATATGTTACCTGTTTCATTGCTTTCACATTTTCTCTAACACGATCCAAAATAACAATCGTATCATTTAGTGAATAACCAACAATTGTTAAAAATGCAGCAATGATTGGCAAAGAAATTTCATAATCCATGATAGAGAAAATACCCAATGTAATCACCACATCGTGGGTTAGGGCAGCAATCGCTCCCACAGCAAATTTGAATTCAAAACGAATGGAAATATAGATAAGAATCAAAATCAGGGCTGATATAATTGCCATGACAGCTTTACCGCTTAATTCAGCTCCAATCTTTGGTCCGACTTTTTCGATAGATAAAATAAAATCGTTTACATCTTCAGGGGTATTTTCCGGAAATGATTCATACAAGTGAGTGACAATCAATTGTTGAAAATTTTCCGGCTGTTCATCCATTAATGGTAATCGGACGGAAATATCTCTACTGCTACCAAAACGTTTAATCTCTGCTTTGCTGAAATCATGGATGAGTCCGTCAATAGATACATTGCCCATTGCGGAACGGACTTTATTGACATCCATATCTTCAGTGAACTGAACAGCAACAAGTGTTCCGCCTTTGAAGTCAATGCTCAATCTTGGCCCCCCCTGCATAAACAAGGAAATCAATCCGGCAAGAATGATCGTTCCAGACAGGAAAAAAGCGAATCGGCTTTGGCCGATAAAGTTAATATTAGTTTCTTTAATTAATCTCATATGCTCAAACTCTGCATCCCTCGGCGTTCTGTGAGGGTATTAAAAATGGTTCGTGTTACAAAAATGGCTGTAAACATGGAAATGACAATTCCCCAGAAAAGAACCGTCGCAAATCCGCGAATAGGTCCAGTTCCAAATTGATATAGAACCAACGCTGCAATAAGTGTTGTAACGTTGGCATCAATAATAGTGGTTAAGGCTCGGCTATATCCGGCTTCAATAGCAGCTCGAGGAGTTTTGCCTTTACGCCCCTCTTCACGGATGCGCTCAAAAATAATCACGTTGGCATCTATGGACATTCCAACAGTCAATATCAGCGCAGCAATTCCTGGAAGAGTAAGGGTCGCACCCAACATAGCGAGGATTGCTAAAACAAGGACAAGATTCCAAATCAAGGCAAAGTTGGCAATTAATCCAGACCAGTGATAATATGTAACCATAAATATTAGAACCAATACCAAACCAATTAAAACAGACCGCGTCCCCTTTTTCACAGAGTCAGCACCCAGTGAAGGACCCACAACTCTTTCTTCGATAATTTTCACCGGAGCCGGCAGGGCACCTGCTCTGAGTACAATGGCGATATCTTTGGCTTCGTCCATGCTGGCAAAACCTTCAATCATTGTACCGCCATCTGAAATTTTTGAGCGAATAACAGGAGCCATATGCACTTTTTTATCCAAAACAATGGCGACGCGCCGGCCAATGTTTCCACCGGTAACTCTTGACCAAACTCGGGAACCTTCTGAATTCATAT
>CAZIFK010000071.1:0-11760 GCA_964538995.1 uncultured bacterium | reverse complement strand
TAAGTTTAGTGGCTACGTATTTTTCCGGTCGTAACGCCGCTGATAATGTGACTGTACCCGATGATGCACTTTCAGCTTTATCGAATCATGCAGACAAAGCACTGTTTTTACTTGCGTATAGTTTACTCCTTACCGGATTAATTCTTTTCACCCAATATCGCCATTTGAGTCGCATAAAATTAGTGGATAGCGCTCTGGTTATTTTGGGTGTAATCGGACTTGGATTATTGTTGGTTACTGCAGACGCCGGCGGCAGACTGGTTTATGGTTATGGTGTCGGAGTCACGAAAGTGCAGGAAAGTCCAATAGAGACTATTGTGGAACAAACCATTGACGGTAAAGCAGAGCTCAATGTACAAAACGACGGCTCATGGAAATGGGAATCCGGAGGAGAGAATTCATTAGGGTTACTTGAATTCATTGATTGGCTCCTGGGGAATAAAGCCGACTTGCTAATCAAGTTTGAAAAAGATGGAAAAACCAATATTCTCATAGAATCATCTAATAAAGATATTTTATTTTCTTTTGGATCTAAAATAGGTAATGTTAAAGTGGACGTCGAGATTGATTTATCTGAATTTAAAGGTGAGATCAGGCTAATTCACCATTTGCTCGATGCAAAAAACTATGATTATTTATCAGTGGCGGACGGGAAAATTTCTATTGGCCAAAACAGTAATGGTGAAGATCAAATATTTGAGTCAAACTTGATTGAATCTGAAATATCATCTCTTTCAATTGTAGGAGATGGTCGCCATTACAGGGGTTATATAAATAATAAGATGGTCATTCATGCACATGCAACCCCGCTTGAATTTGGAAATGTAGGAATTTATTTACACGGAAATGGAAAAATATTTATTAGCTCAATTACTGTCAAGAATTTGAAAAAAATAGAAAATGAGTAAAAAATTATATATTAAAAATATGGTCTGTGATCGTTGTATTAAAGTTGTCAAAGAAGAACTCGAAAAAATTGGATTGGTCATAGAGGATATAAAACTGGGTAATGTTACAATTTCTAATCCGGAAGCTATTAAGAAATCGAACATTGTTGAAAAGGTATTGATCGAAAATGGATTCGAATTGCTGGTGGATTCTAAAGCGAGAACGATTGAAAAAATAAAAATAGAAATAATAAAATTAATCCAAAGCGGAGAATTGGAAAGTTTAAACATAAATATATCTGATTATATTACTGAAAAAGTCGGAAAAGATTATCCTTACTTAAGCTATCTGTTTTCTTCCGTAGAAAGTACCACTATTGAAAAATACTTTATTCTTCATCGGATTGAAAAGGCAAAAGAACTACTTGTTTACAACGAACTTTCATTAACGGAAATAGCATATAAATTAGGATATAGCAGCGTTCAATATCTTTCCAATCAATTTAAGAAAATAACCGGGTTGACCCCCAGTCACTTCAAGGAATTAAAGAAAAAGAATCGGAATACTCTCGATCGTGTTTTTTTAAACAATTAATGAAGTATGTGAATATTTAATAAATGGATAGAATAATGCAATTACCTTTCAAAAGCGTATTATTGAATACAGCAATTTTTGCAATTATTTATCATGGAATACTTTATTTATTTTCACCGGCAATTTATCTAATAGGTTCCTTTCCAAAAAGATAGGACATTCATTTTGATGAATATGAACCTAATTAATGTTATTTTCTACATATTAATTGGAGTTAAATAAGAAATGGTAATTGGATTTGATTATTTATGAAAGTCCATAAAAAAGAAAATTTGAAAATTTTTTCCGATCCATTACTTAGAAAAAATCCTCTAACTTATTTAGTGATGGGTTATTGCTCTGCTTTGGCTGTAACAGTAAAAATGGAAACGGCCATTGTCATGACCCTGACTGTGGTTTTTGTTTTATCTATATCCAGTACAATTATATCCTCTATACGCAACCTTATTCCTGTAAAAGTACGCATTATTATACAATTATCGATTATTGCATCCCTGGTCATTATCGCAGATCAGATATTAAAGGCATATGTTTACGATATAAGTAAACAGTTATCGGTTTTCGTTGCATTAATCATTACCAATTGTATTGTGATGGGTAGAACCGAAGGGTATGCTATGCACAATCCTCCCCGGAAAGCGTTTCTTGATGGATTAGGTAATGCTTTAGGGTATGGGATCGCATTAGTCACCATTGCATTTTTTCGAGAATTATTAGGTAGTGGATCTGTTTATGGAATACAAGTGATTCCGGATTGGCTTTACGAATCCGGATACAAAAATGCCGGTTTGATGGTACTTTCACCCGGCGCATTTATTATTTTAGGTTTGTTGGTATGGTTACAGAATTCCTTTTTATTGCATCGAGGTTCTGCAAATGAACATACACAGAGCACAGGTCATTCTCGTGGTTCGTAGGAGTTATCTATATGCTTGAGCATTATTTGAGTTTGGCTGTAAAAGCAATTTTTGTTGAAAATATTATTCTCAGCTTTTTTCTCGGCATCTGTCCTTTCCTGGCCATATCAAAAGGAGTCCGAGCTTCTATCGGTATGGGGTTGGCTGTTACTTTTGTAATGATTACAACTGCTCCAATTAATTGGTTAGTATATAATTTTCTATTAAAAGATGGCGCCATGTCCTGGTTGGGATACCCCGAGATTGATTTAAGCTATTTAAACTATATTGTATTTATAGCCGTGATTGCCGCTGTTGTACAACTGATCGAAATGATTATTGATCGATTTAGTCCCAAACTTCATCAGCAACTTGGAATCTTTTTACCATTGATTGCAGTGAATTGTGCCATACTGGGCGTAACCTTATTTTTAGTAGAACGTAATTATACCCTCATCGAATCAACGGTCTATGGCTTTGGTTCCGGTATAGGGTGGTTTCTTGCAATAACTGCTATGGCAGCGATTCGCTATCGGTTACGATATTCGAATGTTCCTGTTTCGTTGCGGGGGTTGGGAATAGCGATGATTCTAACCGGTTTGTTATCCATGTCCTTCATGGCATTTTCAGGGATTAATTTGTAAAGCCCTTTATAAATATGTACAAACACCAGAAATGTTATACATCTTTTTAAATATTACGTAACAGAATTTCAGATAATAATTGTGAGATTATCAGTAAGCATTAATCAATTTGAGGTTGAATTGAATAAAAGTAAAAAAATTAATATTAGAAATCCGAGAAGACAGTCACGCCGATCGGAAATGTCTTTAACGAAAAGGAGACAGTTATGAAAGATCCAGTATGTGGAATGAATATTACTGAAGAATCGGCATTTGCTTTTAAGGAATGGAAAGGAGCACGTTATGGGTTTTGCTCCCAGCATTGTTATGATTCTTTTTCGCAACAGCCGGAAAAATACGTTATACCTTCAAAAGACCAGAATGATCATCAGGAGCACCATCGTGATCACTCTCACAACGATCCGCATGTTGCTCCGGCGGAAGGCTCCATGGTAACCGATCCCGTATGCGGAATGGCCCTTGATGAAAGTCATGCAAGCGAACATCTGGAGTGGGAGGGTACCCAATATAGTTTTTGTTCAGCAGATTGCCGGCAGACTTTCGAGAAAGATCCGGCAAAATATATTTCCGGGCCGGTTGAGAAACCGGAAATGTCGTGTTGTTCACATTCCGCGCCGGAGGCGGATCATTCGAAACATACGGCTGTGAAAGCGACAGATTCATCTTCAATTTATACATGTCCCATGCATCCTGAAATTCGTCAGGATGGCCCGGGGTCGTGTCCGAAATGTGGAATGGCGCTGGAACCGCTGGCACCGGTGGAAACCGGCAGTAAGACTGAATATGTGTGTCCGATGCATCCGGAGATAGTAAAAGATGAACCGGGTAATTGTCCGATTTGCGGAATGGCATTGGAACCAAAAACCGTCACAGATGAAACGGAATCGAACCCTGAATTGATTGATATGACCCGCCGTTTTTGGATCAGTACTGTTCTGTCAATTCCGTTAGTATTGCTGACCATGGCGTTCATGTTTACCGATAAACCCCTTATCCCGGGAGGGTGGCAGCCTTGGATAGAACTTCTGTTAGCCACACCGGTAGTATTATGGGGCGGAGCTCCATTTTTTGTCCGCGGTTGGAATTCAATTGTTACTCGTAATTTAAATATGTTTACTCTGATTGGCATTGGTACGGGAGTTGCGTATGGATATAGTCTTATCGCCACCTTTTTTCCGGATATTTTTCCCGATGCATTTCGCGGTCATGAAGGTGTTGTCGACGTATACTTTGAAGCGGCAGCCGTGATTGTTACCCTGGTATTACTGGGACAAGTCCTTGAATTACGCGCCCGAGATAAAACCAGCAGCGCCATTAAGGCATTGCTGGGGTTAGCTCCTAAAACAGCACGAATTGTTCGTGAAGATGGAAATGAAGAAGACATTCCTCTGGAAAAAGTTGAACCGAATGATTTATTACGGGTTCGTCCGGGAGAAAAAATACCGGTTGATGGCGAAATTGTCGAAGGCACCAGTACCATGGATGAATCTATGGTAACCGGTGAACCTATCCCGGTGCGGAAAGTTGCCGGTGATAAGATTACCGGGGCAACTGTTAATGGAACCGGTACATTTTTAATGCGGGCTGAAAAAGTCGGAAGTGATACGCTATTGGCCCGGATTGTACAAATGGTTAGCGAAGCTCAGCGCAGCCGTGCGCCCATCCAGGGACTCGCGGATAAGGTATCGTCTTATTTTGTTCCGGCGGTAGTTGGAATCAGTGTACTCACCTTTATTATCTGGGCATTGTTCGGACCGGAACCACGGATGGCCTATGCTCTGGTCAATGCCGTAGCTGTTTTGATTATTGCCTGTCCCTGCGCTTTAGGCTTGGCCACCCCGATGTCAATTATGGTCGGGACCGGTCGCGGTGCCATGGCCGGAGTATTGATCAAAAATGCTGAAGCATTGGAAACCATGGAAAAAATTGACACACTGGTTGTCGACAAAACCGGGACGTTAACCGAAGGAAAGCCACGGCTGGTAACGATAAAAGCGGTCGACGAAACATCTGAAGACGATCTGCTTCGGTTTACAGCCAGTTTGGAACGCGCGAGTGAGCATCCGCTTGGTGAAGCCATTGTGGCAGTGGCAAAAGAAAGGGGATTGAAGTTGTCAAAAGTCGAAGATTTCGATTCTGTTACCGGAAAGGGCGTAAACGGAAACATTGACGGACAGTCCGTGGCAATCGGTAACCGCCGGTTATTTGAAGACCTGGGGATTGAAGTGGGAGAATTATCCGATCTTGCTAATACCTTGCGAAGTGCTGCCGAAACAGTAATATTTATTGCAATTAACGGGAAGATTGCCGGCCTGATGGGAATTGCTGATCCCATTAAGGAGACAACACCGGACGCTATCAAAATCCTGCAGAAAGAAAATATTCGGGTAGTCATGCTCACCGGTGATAATCGTACGACGGCCGAAGCTGTTGCCAAGAAATTGAATATTGACGATGTTGTAGCCGATGTTTTGCCGGACAAGAAAAATGAAGTCGTAAAGGACTTTCAAAAAAAGGGCAATATGGTTGCCATGGCCGGCGACGGAATTAACGACGCCCCGGCTCTAGCACAGGCGCATGTGGGGATTGCCATGGGATCAGGTACGGATGTCGCTATTGAAAGTGCTGGAATTACTCTGATCAAAGGTGATCTACGGGGAATAGTAAGGGCTGTACATCTCAGTCGCGGAACAATGCGGAACATACGACAGAACCTATTTTGGGCGTTTGCCTATAATGCTCTGGGTGTTCCTCTGGCGGCTGGAATTCTCTATCCGTTTTTCGGAATTTTGTTAAGTCCTATTATTGCAGCTGCAGCCATGAGCTTCAGTTCTGTTTCCGTTATCGGTAATGCCTTGCGGTTAAAGCAGCTCAAATTACAATAACGGACAATAGAGATTAGTGCGGCATTGCCCCATACTTATAAAATGAAAGGACTATTAATGAATAATAAACTATTCATACTCAGTACTATTCTTTTGATAGGATTATTCACGATTGGATGTGAAAATGAAACGGATGAACCTGATTTAAAACTCCTTTCCGTTACACCGAAGGATGGGGCTGCCGGCGTAGCTAAAACTGTTGCTATCCAGGTTGATTTTAGTGAGTCAATGGATACCGAGTCGTGCGAATCGAGGTTTGGCTTACACGAAGGTGAACTGACCGAAATGCCCATGATGGAGATGATGAACGGGTTGGATGGATCATTTCATTGGAATAGTGACAGTACGATGATGACCTTTCAACCTGATTCAATATTAATGGACTCGACGATGTATACTATTTGTCTAATGGAAGGAATGCAAACAGCTGATCATGGCAGAACCATGATGCTGTCTGATATGTCCGATAATGGCGACCAGGTTGATAATGGTATTTTTGCAAAATTTTTTACACAATAAACACAATAAAGGAGAAAAATCATGATGTTTCAAGCAGGTGCAGCGTTCGCGCTGGAATTAATTGCTTTAGGAATCGGCTTTTGGGTTCTGTTAAAAACACGGAACGATGAATCGGGAAATTTAAAGGGTTTTGGGTCCTTTATAGCCTATTTCATAATAGTTTCCGCATTTCTCTCAATGTTATGTACCGGATACTACACCGTAAAATACTGGGAAGATGGTCATTTTAATAAACCACATTCCGGTACAATGATGATGCAAGGAATGCACAGAATGCAGGGTTGCGATTCTGAAATGATGGCGGGAAAAAAAAGAATGCACGGTGGTGAAAAGTGCAGTAAAATGATGGGAAATAAATCAGGTGATGCAAAATGCGAAAAAATGATGAAAAGCGGAATGATGAAAGGGAAAATGGGAAGTATGATGGATGACGAGTCAGGGATGCAAGACAATGAAGATCACGAGGAGCATCATCCTGAAAATGATGATAAATAACTCAGCTTATTTAGTGGACGAATTTACTCCTCTGAAAATTATTCGTTATCTTATCGGGAGCAAATTATTGCAACGGTTGGTATCAAATAGGTTAGAATACCATATCGGATCTCCCATAGGAGTTAGATATCAACGGGTTGCCGGCTTATTTGGGTTACACCTCCTCTATTCAAATTATGTTAATGACGAGCGTTTTTAAGGAAAAAGAAAATGGAATTATTACAAGGAATTCAATCAGCTTTAAACCTACATCCGATGTTTGTTCACTTCCCTATTGTTATAACCTTATTGGCCTTGTTATCGGAGATTACCCACAAGGTTTTGAAAAAAGCAGTTTATGGAGAAATGACCGGCGTTTTATTAAATCTGGCTGCCATAAGCGCAGTGGTAACCATTATTACCGGGTACTGGGCAGCAGATTCTTTGGGTCACAATGCACCGGGGCATGATTACGTTCACGATCATCGCATTGTTATGTTATGGTTTACCGGTATGACTGTTTTAGCCGCAGGTCTATTCCAATTTATAAAAAGTTTGCGCAAAGGGATTTATCGATTGGTTGTGCTGGTGATTTTATCGGGTTTACTCATGTTGGGAGCAGACCGGGGAGCCATGTTGGTATACTCATATGGCATGGGTGTTAATAAAACGATGGAAGTACATGAGAATGATGAAGATCACAACTCTTCCGGAGAAATCAGGACTGATAATAATGAACATTCCGACGATGAGGAAGATCATTAAAAGTTGTTTATTGTAATAAAGAAAAGAAAAACAAAGTAAAATGGTAAAGGGAGATTATTAAAATGAATAGAAGAGAATTTATACAGACCACAGGTCTCATGTCTGCTTCGGTGCTGTTCCCTGAAGTATTGTTATCGAATTCGGCGGAAAGTGCCAATAAGAATCGATTTCCAAATCAATTAAAACCGATTATGAAGGATGACGTGAAAGAGTTCCATTTAGCGATCGATATCCATCAACAAGAAGTGGTGCCGGGATTTAAGTTTCATACCTTGGCGTTTAACAATCAAATTCCGGGACCTGAAATACGAGTTAACAAGGGTGATAAGGTTCGGGTCATTTTCAAAAACAATACCGAATTAAACCACACGATTCACTGGCACGGAATGTACGTGCCATGGAGAATGGACGGTGTTCCATACGTTACGCAGATGCCGGTGATGCCCGGAAAAGAGTTTGTTTATGAATTTGTGGCGGAACCGTATGGCACCCATTTTTATCATTGTCATTGGGGAACGTTACTTCATATGCAATCCGGTATGTATGGCAGTTTGATCGTTGAGGATTCTAACGATCCGATAAAACGGGAATTTCCGTACGAGCGGGAATACACTTTGGTGTATTCCGCACACGACAGCAATTATATCCGTAGAGAATTAAATAGCATGTTGGAGCGGATGAAGGAAAGAATGTATTTGATGAAAAATGGTCGGTTCAACAAGGAAAGGTTTGCTGTCTTTAATACGAAAGATGAATTCGTCGAATCTGTCAATAATGGATATCAACCACCCTATACCATAAACCGGCGTTCACCATCGGAATTACCTCAACCTAATTGGTTTACCGTTAATGGAAAATCGTATCCTATGACACCTAATCTATTCATTAAGGAAGGTGAAAACATTCGGTTACGATTGATAAACGCCGGAGGAGAAGAACATTATCTTCATTTGCACGGCCATGATTTCTGGCAGGTATGTGATGATGGCCTTCCTGTACCGCAACCCTGGCAAATGAATACGGTACGATTAAGCCCGGGAAAAACGATAGACATCATTATTGAAGGCAACAATAGAGGTTTGTGGACTTTTCATGACCATGATACACGCAAGGTGACGAATAATGGATTATATCCGGGTGGGAATTTGCTGGCACTGGTCTATGAAGATCTCCCGGCGGAAGAGACAAAATTGGATATGATGTCACAAAAAATGGGTTTGGACGCTTTACCCATTGTAGCCCTGGATGAGTAGAAAGGAGGAGCCATGTTTAAAATTAAAACTATTTTGATAGTATTATTCGTTATTAACGTTACTCCGATTTTTCCCCAGGTCAGTCCGGAGATTCAGTTAGGAGTACGTGGTTTAACGTCTATTAATATGGATATTGTTGCAGATAACACTACTTCAGCGGTAAACGATTTTTCCGATACTGGTATACTGCTGGGCTTCCGTCAGAAACTCTACAATCAATACCGTGGTCAGTTTGTGATTGGGCTTCAATTCCCGGATGCTGACTCCGATCTTGGTCAGGTGTTTTTTCATCAAACCTTCCTGAAAGTGGAGAATAAATCGAACATTCTTAAAATGGGACGTTCACGTGTGCGGAGCTCACTGATTGAATTCCCTACTTTACGGGATGATGATGCCCTTGCTTTTACGGATGTATTAAATCCGTTCTCCGCAGGGGAAAATACCGAAGATAATCAATTCGGGAATGTACTGGAGTTAACGCATATTCATAACCAGCGTTATTGGTTCCGTGTTCATGGAGAACACTTCACACAAACACCCATAGCACCGGCAACTTCGGAAACAGATTTCAGTCTGAATTCCGTCGGTTTTTCATTTGTATACCGGGTTCCGGAAACAGAGTTATGGAATCGTCCGGTTCTTCAGCAAGTTGGAATTGGATATAATAATTATTTAATGGATAAGTCCAATGTCTCCAATGAATACAGTGAGACCCTGGGGAATGTCATACTGTCAACGATTCTAAATCTCCGGCGTGATCCGGTTCATTTCTGGGATATTCGCTCGCAAATCATTTCAAACCTGGGATTTGACAATATAAATGAAATCGCAACATATGGTGAATTAACACGTGCCCGATCCATTGGCAGTTTCACATCCCTGCGCTATATTTACCGTAAATTGGAGCGTCCGACTGTTCAGTTATCAGTCTCCGGAGGATATAAAACTTATCCTGATCTAACAAATACGAGTAGCCAGATGCAGGTAATCGGTAATATTTTTTATCGCTTGGGCGAAAATTTTGATGCCGGTGTTCAAGTACAATATCTGTCTAACAAAGGTGACTTGATCAACATATTCAGTAACGAAGAAACCAGAGTTCAATTTAGCTTAATATATTCCATTGACCAGCTATGGAATAATCAATTTGACAATCGGGAATCGCTGCTCAATCTGGAACACGGATATATTCCCTAACCAGAGTGAAATCATTTTAACTAAAAATAAATAAAAGGAAATAATATGAGTTATCATTTTAGTAAAACCGTTGATATGTCGTTCGATGAAGCGATAGAAAATGTCACCGAAGAATTGAAAAAAGAAGGGTTCGGTATCTTGACCGAGATTGATGTTAAAGCAACCCTTAAGAAGAAGCTGGATGTTGATTTCAGGAACTACCTGATTCTTGGCGCATGCAACCCGCCTTTTGCCTATAAGGCATTATTGGCGGAAGAAAAAATCGGAACCATGCTGCCTTGTAACGTCGTTGTCCAGGAGCATGATGATGGCCGTGTCGAAGTGTCCGCGGTAGACCCGATAGCGTCAATGAAAGCTGTTGACAATCCAAATTTGGGTGATGTGGCAATTGAGATACAGGCCAAATTACAAACAGTGATAAATAATCTCTGAAAACACATATCCACATGACAGATAAAAATGAAATACCATATTTAACATATTTTCCCAGCCTCATTATCCCTTACTGAAAATTTGACGATATTAGCTTGTTGTATAAACAATACATCAAATCAAAACACCTCATCAGGAAAGTGTCCGAGTTTTATGGTGCTATAGCCATATTAGAAGTAATGAACCTGGAATTTGCATTGAATGTGGAATGACACGTTTACGAATGCGCACAGAGAAATACTAATATACATGGCTATTGTTTTCAAGTATAGATTTTGTTTTCCCTCCAACTTTTGGGGGTGCTTTTTAGAATCAAATAAAAAACGGTAATTATTTGGGATTTAATAGAAAAATAATAATACCAACTATTCTCAGTGGGTTTGCCGGGATGCTGATACTACATCCACTGACTATGGTTATCTATTGGCTGGAATTCCATCCTGAAGATACAAATCCGGTCATTTTAGCTTCACTCATAGTCCAAAGGGTTTTAAAATCCTTTACTATTGAAATGATACCCATGTCTCTATTTTTCTTTTTTGTGGGTGGGGTTCTTGGATTTATTATATTACTGATCAATCACTCAATCTCCCATAAAAATAAAAAAATAGAGTATTTGACAGAAGTTATTGGAAATGACCTGGATAGTATTATTGATAATGGGGAAGGGGAATTCCAGGAATTTAAATCATCACTCAGGTGGAATAACCAAAGTGAAAAAGTAGATAGAGAAATTGAACAAGCCATTTTGAAAACGATTGCTGGTTTTATGAATAATCAAGCGGGGACATTATTAATAGGTGTGAATGATCAAGGTGAGGTATTAGGTTTATTAAATGATTATATGACACTTAAAAAGAAAAACCGTGATGGTTTTGAGCAACATTTGATGACTTTGATTTCGTCGAGAGTCGGAGCTGACTTGTGTCCACTCGTACACGTTTTATTCCATAACTACCAGGGGAAAGATGTTTGCAGGGTTATTATTGAGCCTTCCCCCAGGCCTGCATACGTAAAGATAGGTGAGTTAGAAAAATATTATTTAAGGGCCGGAAACACAACCAGAGAACTCACTGTTCATGAGGCTGTTGAGCATATTCCTCAACGCTGGCCTAAAAATAGTCACTATTAGTCAAAAACCTTTATAAAATAAAAGAAAAATATGGTTGGGTAATTACCAATGTGGATACTTAACATGTCCCTTAAATAAAAC
>CAZIFK010000070.1:0-12009 GCA_964538995.1 uncultured bacterium | reverse complement strand
CCGCTTTCTTTACAAACAGTGTTTGAGTTGCACTTAATAGTTGAATTCAAGTAATTATAAATAGGGCTGACAACAATTAATGAATCAGCTGTGGTGATTATTTCTGTCAATTCCTGGACTGCCTGATTTTCATAACATATTTTGCCATCACAAAATGGAAGATCATTCTCTGCAAGATCGATTAATTCAGCTTCCACGTTCATTTCATTAAAAACTGATAAAGCGTTTTCTGCCAAGACAATCGTTTTGCTGTTAGGACTTAAATCTGTCGAAATGATTAAATGCATAGTTTCCCTTTAGTATTAAGAGAAAAATTTAACTTTGTGTCCCGAAGAAATCGGGAAAAATTTCCGCAAAGATGATTATTTAATTAAAATGATTTTTTGGGTTTTCACAATCTTCCCGCTCTGCAGCTGTACGAAATAGACTCCGCTGGATTGGTCGTTGGAATTCCATGTGATTTCATGCTTACCCGATGGAAGAAATTCATCGATTAGTGTTTCAACCAGGCTTCCTTTTATATCATAAATCCGTAGTTGCGAGGCATGCCTCGCGTCTACGTTAAACCGAATCGTTGTAGATGAGTTAAATGGATTGGGATAGACCGGTAATAGTGAAATCTGTTGAGGTAAATTATTTTCATCAGCTATTGAAACATAATCGACATCTTTTAGAATCCAGTTGTCTGGATCAAGCGTAATTTGACTGATGACTGTACCGAATCCGCCAAATTGATAAGATTGACTGGGTCCATAATTATCAACGACAATAATTGTATCAAGGCTTGGACCGGTTATATGCAAATCGATGGGCATATGAAAATAATCTCTTGGCTGAAGTTGATTTATATAAATGATATACCCATCTGTAGCATCAGGTAACCATGATAAACTGTATTGCGGGTAATTTTCACCATAAATCCATTGCTGAAAAAAATCATTTAAGTCCAAACCGGAAACGTCTTCACAAACGGCTTGAAAATCTTCAGTGGTTGCTGAGCCGTAAGCTAACGAATCGTTTGATGAATACGAATGCAGAATCTCGAAAAAGATACTATCTCCCACAACATGCCGAAGCATATGGACCACCCAACCTCCTTTATTATAGGATAATCCACCATGGAAAATATCACTCACACTTACAGGATTTTCAACATAGATTGTCCCTGAACCATAGTAGGCGTGGTTTGTCATGTACGATTTATAAGCTTGTGTACCGCCGGTGTATTCTTGCCATAAGGCTTCCCCATATCGGGCAAACCCTTCATTCAGCCAGATATGGTGAAAACTGGCACAGGTGATTAAATCCCCCCACCATTGATGAGCCAGCTCATGAGCAATAAGCCATTCAGAATGTCCCCCCAGACTGGTGAGAGTTTGGTGTTCCATGCCTCCACCCCAGCCAAATTCCGCGTGACCATATTTTTCATCTATAAATGGATATTCACCATATTTCTGGGCAAAAAGTGTAATCATGTCTTTTGTTTTGAGGTAATTGGTTTGAACAGCGTTGTAATGATCCGGGTAGACATAGAAATCTATCGGCATTGAATCACCTGTCGTGGAAACATAATAATCCTGCCAGACTGTATATGGATAAATGGCCAGGGAAACCAAATACGTACAAATTGGATAAGACTCTTTCCAGTGGTAAATGCTAAAATCGGGCATTTCGATAAGAGATATCAAAGAGCCATTCGAAGCAACAATTTGATTTTCCGGCACTTTTACAATAATATCTACAGAATCGGCTTTATCCGATGGATCGTCCTTGCAAGGCCACCAGTTTCTCGCTCCATATGGTTCAGACAACGTCCAAACATGATCCAATCCATTATGCATATCAAAAGTAAAAGAACCAAATCCTGTCGTGGGTGGTGTGCCGTGATAATACACAGTCAATTGAAATTCATAACCTTCAGGGATTGTTTCATCAGGAGCAGGAACTTTTATTAGATTATTTGCATGGACATAATTTGTCAGTTGGTCATATAAAAAGACTGAATCAACATTCATAGCAGTGGTAAAATCCAATTCAATAAAATCCGGTTGATCGAATCCAACTTGGCCATTCACCTGAACTGCTCCGGAGATTTGGTGAGCATTAAAATCAATATCCAAATCAATTCGATAATAAGTAATATCTATTTTTTCCTGATCTTCAGTAAGCGTTGATTGGAGTTTGAGCATCCGGTCAGTACCTAACGCTTTGGAACAGAATTCAGTGGGTTTATCGATTTGGGGATAAAGAATGCTAAAGGATAAAAATGAATTGATGATTATGTTTCTAATTCTCATGGTCTGATTTTACCATGGAATGGATATGTTCTTCAATGGTGTATAACTGAATTCTGCTAACATTTCACTACCATTATAATAATTCAAACTGCCTATCTAAACTACGGTACTGAATAGCCTCGCTCAAATGCTGGTGTTGAATATTTTCTGCTGATTCCAAGTCAGCAATGGTTCGAGAGACTTTCAATATTCTGTCATACGCCCTGGTCGAAAGGCCCAGTTTTTCCGTGGCTTGTTTCAATAAGGAACTGGCTTCCTGATCCAGTTTGCAAAATGTGTGATTTCTTTAGTATCGATTAACACATCGTGTTAAATTTTTATCCACCACAAAGACAATTCTATCAAGAGGAGACCAAGATGATAAAAGCAGCTGTTGGACATAGCGATGATATTGATTCTGTAGATGCTATTGAAGAGGTACTCGCACACTGTAAAGAGGAGTTGGGAGACCTAAAACCGTCTGCCGGAATTCTATTTACTGCGATTGACCATAAGTTTCAAGACATTCTCGAAAAAATTGAATCAGAGTACCCTGGATTGGAGCTTATTGGGTGTACCACTGCTGGTGAAATTTCATCTCAGAAAGGATGCACTGATGATTCCATTGTGCTTACATTAATTTACTCCGATACTATGGAAATAAAAGCAGGAGTTGCCCGGAATTTCTCAAAAGATCCACAAAATAGTGCACAAGATGCAATCAAAAATCTTGATCTCACAGCAGGCGATACCATGCGGTTGTGTATTACAACACCAACAAGCCTAACAGTAAGCGGCGCTGTAATAGTGGATGTTCTCCAAGAGGTTCTTGGTGAGGAGACCGCCATTTATGGTGGAACTGCCGGGGACCAGTATTATTTAATTAAAACATATCAGTTCTACAAAACTGAAATGCTTGACGACGCAGTCCCCTTCTTAATTTTTTCAGGAGATTTCCTTTTTTCGTTTGGCATAAATAGCGGCTGGGATCCTGTAGGTGAGAAGTTTGTCGTTACAAAATCTGAAGGCAATGTAGTTCAGTTGCTGGATGATATACCCGCTTTTGAATTCTATCAGACATATTTGGGCGAAAACACCATTGTCGGAAAATTTACTGAGTATCCATTGGCGATATTTGAAGATGATAGTGAAAATTTCTATCTTAGAGCTCCATTTCAGGCTAATGAGGATGGCAGTCTGGTTTTTTTCGGGGATGTCCCCCAAGGCGTACACGCCCAGATTACAAATTCGACACGGAATGATATTGTTAAGGGATCGGAAACCTCTGTAGTACAAGCGTTAAAAAGTTATCCAGGGTCAGAACCGGAATTCGCAATATGTTTCTCGTGCGGAGGGAGGAAGATGTTATTAGGATCGCGGACGAAGGAGGAATATGAACTGGTTAAAAAGCACACTGGGAACCTTCCATTATGCGGTTTTTATTCCTATGGTGAAATTTCACCCCTAGAGCGGGGAAAGCCTTCCAAATATCACAATGAAACTTTCATCACATTATTACTTGGAACAAAGTAGTGCCTGATGTCGATGACATCAAAAAACTGCAGAAACAGATTCGCATTTTAGAGAAAAAACTGAAACGCTGTGAAGAAAGTAGGATTATTCTTGAGAATTATGCTGACCGAAACACAGTTCTGTTTAAGAAGCTCACCTCTGAAATTGAAGAGCAACGCGCCTTAATTCAACAGAAAAGCGAAGAATTAAAAAGCCTTACTCAGAAGTTGGCAAAATACCTATCACCGCAAGTATATAACTCAATTTTTACGGGTGAACGGGATGTTCGCCTGGAGACCCACCGAAAAAAACTGACGGTCTTTTTCTCTGACATTGTCGGTTTTACGGCCGCGACTGATTCAATGGAGCCTGAAGATCTCACTTTCGTTTTGAACAGCTATCTGGATAGTATGGCTCAGACTGTTCTGAAGTATGGTGGGACATTGGACAAATTCATTGGTGATGCAGTCCTGGTATTTTATGGGGATCCTGAGACAAAAGGGGTCAAGGACGATGCCACCGCTTGCATACAAATGGCTGTCGACAAACTATCTCGTGAATAATCATCCTATGCCTGTCTCTGCTGATATATAAGGACTTGTAGGCGTTAGTGACTGTGAGAAAATATTTTCTTCAGCAGCGGACTCATAATACGCTGTGTCACGAGGAGGATTTTCAAAAGTGTGCAATATAATGTAGGTGTTTTTATCTGCTAGATTGGCACAAGGATTTTCAGTGCTCTGTCCCCCATTATATATAAGGACATACAGGCGTTAGTGCTCGTTTAGTGACTGTGAGAAAATATTTTCTTGATAGTTGAAAAAATATTGGAGAGGCAGTGATAGGGTTGTGCTTAAAAGTTTGAATAAAAGGCGTTTTTATTGATTTATGTCTTGTGTTGGTGGTCGTTTTTTCAATGATCCATTTTAGAATTTAATTCTTTATCAATCAATTCAATAATTTCTTTAACTTCATTTAAAGCTCTTATATAAACTTCACCTTTTTCTTTCATAACATCCATAGATATTACAAATTTGTTTTGAAATTCAAATTCAAAAAATCTATCTGGATTTTCAACTTCTGCTGAAATTATTTTAATGCTTCTAATTATATCTGGTACTACATAGAGTTTAATTAATTCAAAATGTATACCCTCCATTCTGTTTATGTAGACATATGTTTCTTCCAGCCTTTGTAATCCTTCTATGATTTTACGATTGGTAAGAAGTTTTATTTCTCCACTATTTACAATTGTTTCATAAATATTACTCTCTCGATTAAAATCGGAAAACTCGGTAAGATTAAGAGTAATGTCCACAAGCGTATCAATTTTACTACGGTCATTTGTCTCAATAATTTGAGTCGCAAAGTTAAACTGATCTAAGTAATGATCATTATATTCAATATTGGCATTAATTAAATGCATATCTTCATTGAGTTGGCTCTTGATATACCGGTAGTACTGTAATTCAATTTTTTTGTTCTTCTTACTTTCATTCCAATTGTTGACTTGAAAGGCTAAAAGAATACTGATCATTACCAGTAGAATTTCTCCAATTGCATAGAAAAAGTATCTTTTCAATTTTCCTTCTTTAAGCAAATTTTGTTTTATTTTTCGAAATAAATTCATTATGAAATTTTATTTATTATTGCTTAATGACTTCCAACATAGTACCATTAGCGGGTTCAGTCTTAAATTGATGACGACGTTTTAACCGAATTTTCCCATGATCTACGGCAATATGTTTGCCATAAAACTTCAACGAGTCGTACGATCTGAATTTTTCAGTGTAAAAAACGCTTCCTTTTTCAGCATGCTGTATGATCTCATTCATCAATGTTTCTGCGGATACATTATCTACAATAACCGTATAAATTTTCCCCTGACGTTCAAGCATACCAAATACTTTACTGCTTTATTTTCCGGGATTTCCAGACGGAAGTAGTGCAGAAGTTTAAGATCTTTTTCAATAGGACTTGGGCTGTATTTATAAAAACATCCGCTGCATTTAAAACGATTGTCTTTAAGTTTGTACAATCTATCATTGCCACATTTTGGACACTGTTTTCCATGAATAATTCTCTCTACAATTTCAAGAATAACCAAGAGAATTTAACACTTGGTCCGAAAAATGAATAATCACCTAAAACTATTATCACTTACCCATGCAACCGATATGTTTTTATTGAGTGTTGGAACTTTCACAAACTTATTGTAAAGGGATTAACTATTGCATTATAAAAGTATCCCGAAACTCACTCATGCATGAGCTATCTGGTGCTTTCAACGGATTGTCGATAAATTCTTTCATCATCATAATACCACATGCACCAACATCTATCGGTGAATGGGCTACTCCCGGGAAAATATAGGGGTATGCATTCTTTAAGGTTTTTGATAATTCAGTAACATAGCTTGGCGAGATAACATGATCCATCTCTCCATTTAGCATTAAGGTCGGAACATCTGATACTATTGATTTATTAGCGCTGGATACATTTCCTACCGACCACACCTTTTGAGCTTGCTTTAAAAAATATGGAGTAAAAAGCATTGTTCCGACTCCTTTGACAAACCCGGAATACTCATCATCGAGAGGTATATATTCATCTTTTATATTAGGAAATTCAGATAAAAAGATACTCAACGATAATCCATTACTAAATTCATGAAGAGGAAATATTAATCCGGGACGTTCTTGAATCTCGCTATAATCTCCGGAAAGTAATTTGTGTAACGTTAAAGGGATTTGGGTATTCCAGTACATCTCACCAAATAACCAGACTGCTACCTTGTTTCCATTTAGAACCACATTATAAGTGTTTCCATCAGCTGGATATTTTACCATAATTGTATCAGGATGCTCATTTAGATTTTCGAGTAATGTGAGAAACCTGTTTTTCAAATCGGGAAATGCTACGGCATATTTTTTATCATTTTTGCATTTTTCAAATATTGTATCTAACATTTTTATACTGTTTGTATGCATACCATATAATCCCTTATTAATATCAACAGTAGCATTCATGACAACACTTACTAAATGTTCAGAATGATTTAACAGAAGATGTTGAGCAACTAATGTTCCAAATGATGAACCAAATATCGAAAACGCATCATAGCCAAGCTGTTTCATGACAAAGACTATATCATTTGCAATTTCATAATTATTATATGCAGATAAATTCACACCTTGTTGCGAAAAACGTTTATAAACAACTCTTAATGTATCCATATATAAATCGATGGTTTCTTCAACAGATAAATTTTTATCAACTAGATACATCTGTAAATTATCTATTTCCGGGCAAAAGAGATTGGGTTTGGAATATTTCAAACCTCTTAATTCGATAATAACAATATCCCTGTTGTTTAAAAATAAATTTCCCAGATCGCCCGAGACCTCTGGAATAAAATTATCCATATTTGATAACCCGGGTCCACCTGTATTTAAAACAAGAGGCTCTTGTGTTGCAGAATCAGATTTGCACTTAAAAATTGCTATAGCTAATTCAATTGTTTTTCCATTTGGTTTGCTATGAAGCTCGGGTACTTTCATAAATCCATAGGAAAACTTTCCACTTTCAATTAGTTCTTGTGATACTTTAATCGGACAAGTGGTTTTATTAAATTCTCCTAAATTATTATTTTGGTTACACTGTATCAATATCAGAGAGATGATAAGAATTATAGTTTTTTTCATAACGATCTTTATTATTGGTTCTAATGAAAGCAATTTATCTATTGTCTTCAGTGTATAACGCATAAGCCGATATGTGTGAAATATATTACTATAGGATGCTCATACAGTGTTTTTTTCAATTTAGTCGTCCGTGGGGATTAAACCCATACCATACTAACACATTGAATTTCCGGTTCTGGATGTTTCTTTGTTCATCGGCAAAACCTTTTGGATACTTTTGCGTTTGAGTTAAGAAAGTATTTTTATATATCATTTCACGCAATTTAAGCTGTACAGACAGTCATATTGTAACGTTTTCTTTCTTGTAATGACCAGCGTTTTGTCTGGCAGTGTTTGTCTTTGTTTTTCATGATTTTATCTTTTTGTCTACTATCCGGTTAACCCGGTAAGAAAAAAGTAAATAAACATATAATTTTCATCTTTTTCATATAATAAATTCAGTGCTCGTTTTAGGGCCCTTAGCTCAGTGGTTAGAGCAGCGGACTCATAATACGCTGTGTCACGAGGAGGATTTTCAAAACTGTGCAATATAATGTAGGTGTTTTTATATGCAGGATTGACATGAGGATTATTAATAATGTAAAAGGAAAAATAGCAGTGGCTTAAAAGAATGTTGCGTTCTCGAGGATCTCAAGGTAAATGTATGCCCTAATTGCGCCCTGTTTTTATCAAATACAGTCGTATCAAATCGGAGTTAGGAGGTTTTCTGATGATATGGATTACTAAAGGGTGTTAAATTTTTAATCTCATAGTAACATAGATAAAACGGGGAAACTTACGATGATAAAAGTATCTGTTGGACATAGTGAAGATATTGATTCTGTAGATGCCATAGAAGAGATATTAGCACACTGTAAAGATGAGTTGGGAGATATAAAACCGTCTGCAGGGATTCTTTTTACTGCGATTGACCATGAGATTAATCTCATTCTCGAAAAAATTGATTTAGAGTTCCCTGGCTTAGAGCTTATTGGGTGTACGACTGATGGTGAAATTTCATCTCATGAAGGATTCACTGAGGATTCCATTGTGCTTACCTTGATTTACTCCGATACCATGGAAATAAAAGCAGGAGTTGCCCGGAATTTCTCAAAAGACCCACAAAAGAGTGTATCGGATGCAATCCAAGATATTGGTATCACAAAAGACGATGCCAAACGGTTGTGCATTACAACACCGACGAGTCTAACAGTTAGCGGCGCTGTAGTAGTGGACATTCTCCAAGAGACTCTTGGAAAGGAGACCTCCATTTATGGTGGAACTGCAGGAGATCAGTGGCAATTAACTCAAACATATCAGTTCTACAAAACTGAAATGCTTGACGACGCAGTGCCTTTCTTAATATTATCAGGAGATTTTCTCTATTCCTTTGGTGTAAATAGCGGTTGGAATCCTATGGGTGAGAGGATTGTTATTTCAAAATCTGAAGGCAATGTAGTTCAGTTGCTGGATGATAAACCCGCCATAGAGTTCTATCAGCGATCTTTGGGCGAAAACATTGGTGCAGAAAAGTTTTCTGAGTATCCTTTGGCGATATTTGAAGATGATAGTGAAAATTTCTATCTTAGATCTCCATTTCAGGCTACCGAGGATGGGAGTATAGTTTTTCTTGGGGATGTCCCCCAGGGCACACATGCCCAGATTACAAATTCGACACGGGATGACATCATTAAAGGATCAGAAACCTCTGTAGTGCAAGCGTTAAAAAGCTATCCGGGGTCAGAACCGGAATTCGCAATTTGTTTCTCCTGCGCAGGGAGGAAGCAGTTATTAGGATCGCGGACGGAAGAGGAATATGAACTGGTTAAAAAGCACACTGGGGACCTTCCATTCTGTGGTTTTTATTCCTATGGTGAAATTTCACCTTTGGAGAGGGGAATGCCTTCCATATTTCACAATGAAACTTTCATCACATTATTGCTTGGAACAAAGTAGTGCCTGATCTCGATGACATCAAAAAACTGCAGAAACAGATTCGCATTTTAGAGAAAAAACTGAAACGCTGTGAAGAAAGTAGGATTATTCTTGAGAATTATGCTGACCGAAACACAGTTCTGTTTAAGAAGCTCACCTCTGAAATTGAAGAGCAACGCGCCTTAATTCAACAGAAAAGCGAAGAATTAAAAAGCCTTACTCAGAAGTTGGCAAAATACCTATCACCGCAAGTATATAACTCAATTTTTACGGGTGAACGGGATGTTCGCCTGGAGACCCACCGAAAAAAACTGACGGTCTTTTTCTCTGACATTGTCGGTTTTACGGCCGCGACTGATTCAATGGAGCCTGAAGATCTCACTTTCGTTTTGAACAGCTATCTGGATAGTATGGCTCAGACTGTTTTGAAGTATGGTGGTACATTGGACAAATTCATCGGTGATGCAGTCCTGGTATTTTTTGGGGATCCTGATACAAAAGGAGTTAAGGAAGATGCCACCGCTTGCGTACAAATGGCTGTCGACATGCAAGAATCGATTAACGAATTACAGGTAAAGTGGTCAAAACATGGGATTGGCGGCAACTTCCTTGTGCGAATGGGAATAACGACTGGTTTTTGCACTGTAGGCAATTTTGGCAGCGAAGAACGCATGGACTATACAATTATCGGCAACCGGGTCAATTTAGCCAGCCGTTTGGAAACCAATGCCCCACCCGGAGGCATTCTAATCTCCGAAGACACATATGCTCTTGTTAAAAATCAATTTAATTTCAAGCAAAGAGTTCCAATCCAGGTAAAAGGATTTGATCGGTCTGTTGATGTCTACGAGCTATTGCTAAAAAATTCAAAAACGAATCCTGGTGATTCTATCGAAGTCAAATTTGATGGATTTACTTTAAAACTTGACCCCAGTAATGTCGCCCACACAAGTAAACAAGATATTATCTCAACACTGAAGGATGCCGTCGACAAACTATCTCGTGAATAATCATCCTTTGGCATCAATTAAGTAAATGACCTGCTCCCATTGTTTGGACCACTTCATCAGTTAGGATTTTCAGTGCCTATTGTTTTGGAACAGAATTCGGTGGGTTTATCGGTTTGGGGATAAATAATGCTAACGGATATAAATGAAAAGACGATTATGTGTCTAATCCCCATGTTTTAATTTTACTATGGTTTGGATATGTGCTTCAATGGTGTATAACTGAATTCTGATAGCATTTCATTATCAATATAATAATTTACTCCAACCAAAGCTGCCGATCTAAACTTCGATATTGTATTGCTTCACTCAAATGTTGAGATTGAATATTGTCTGCTGATTCCAGATCGGCGATGGTTCGGGAAACTTTCAATATTCTGTCATAAGCACGTGCGGAAAGACCCAGTTTTTCCATGGCTTGTTTCAACAAGGAGCTGGTTTCTAGATCCAGTTTGCAAAATGTATTCAAATCCCCGGTTTCCATCTGGGCATTGCTATAAATACCTGTTCTTGATGCAAATCGATCTAATTGAACATGCCGGGTATCCTGGACTCGTTTACGAACAAGGTCAGATTTTTCTCCATCTTCCTTCGCAGCCAAATCTGCAAAAGGAACAGCAGGGACTTCTATGTGAATGTCAATCCTATCCATTAATGGTCCGGAAATGCGACTCATGTATTTCTGAATGATCTGTGGTGAACACGCGCATTCATTTTGCGGATCCGTGGCATAACCACACGGACATGGATTCATGGCAGCTACCAGCATAAACCGGGATGGATAACTAAGGGATATGGCTGCCCTGGCAATGGTTACTTCTCCATTTTCTAAGGGCTGGCGCATCACTTCTAAAACATTTTTCTTGAATTCCGGAAGTTCATCTAAAAATAATACACCGTTGTGAGACAAACTCACTTCTCCAGGTTTTGGCACCGATCCACCTCCAATAAGACCGGCATCGCTGATGGTATGGTGCGGTGCACGAAAAGGTCGTGTTGCAATGATTCCTTGACCCTCCGGTAATAATCCTGCAACAGAATGAATTTTTGTTGTTTCCAACGCTTCATCTAAAACAAGATCCGGTAAAATGGTTGGTAATCTTTTTGCCAGCATGGTTTTTCCGCTTCCCGGAGGACCGATCATAATCACATTATGGCTACCGGCGGCGGCGACTTCTAATGCTCGTTTCACCTGTTCTTGTCCTTTTACATCTGCAAAATCCACACTGTATTTTTGATAACTTTTGAAAAGCGCCTTTTGATCGACCTCGATGGGAGAAAACGTTTCTTCATCATTTAATATGGCAATGACATCCGCCAGGGATTTAACACCGACGACTTTAACTCCATCCACTACACCGGCTTCTCTGGCGTTTTCTTCCGGGAGAACAACCCCTTTTATTCCTTTTGCTTTGGCACATAATGCCACCGGCAATGCTCCGCGAATTGGTCGTAACGATCCATCCAAAGCCAGTTCGCCCATTAATAGCATTTTTTCTAAATAGGTATGTCGAACTTCTCCGATGGCTGCTAAAATGCCTACGGCAATGGGTAAATCGAAGGCGCTTCCCTCTTTGCGAATATCTGCAGGAGCCA
>CAZIFK010000069.1:0-12071 GCA_964538995.1 uncultured bacterium | reverse complement strand
TTCAATTGTTCATAAGGAACGTTTGCTTCTGCCAGGAGCACATTCATATGACCGGGCATTCTACCGGCAACAGGGTGGATGGCATAAAGTACATTTTTTCCGAGACCCTCTAAAAAGTCGGCTACTTCCCGAACAGCATGTTGAGCCTGGGCCACTGCTAATCCATAACCCGGAACAACAATAACTTTATCCGCGGCTTCCAATATCATAGCAGCTTCTTCCGTTGAAGCACTTTTGACTACTATTTGCTTACCGTCACCGGATGTGGGTGTTTCCTGCACCAGTCCAACTGCTCCGAAGATCACATTCGCCAAAGACCGGTTCATACCTTTACACATGATTTTAGTAAGGATCAATCCGGACGCGCCCACCAAGGCACCGGCGATAATGAGTCCGTTATTCATGAGGACAAAACCGGTTGCCGCAGCGGCAACACCGGAATAGGAATTCAACAGAGAAATAACCACCGGCATATCCGCTCCGCCAATAGGAATCGTTAATGTAATTCCAATGAGAGCAGACAGAGCGACCAAGCCATAAAAATAGTATATTGTATCACCACCACCGATAACAGTATAAACACCGAGGAAGACCAGGTACATTGCGATGAGAGCATTGAAAATTTTCTGTCCGGGAAAAACGATGGGTTTTCCACTAACAAATCCTTGCAGTTTGCCGAAGGCGATAAAACTCCCGGTGAATGTCAATGTACCGACAAACACACTGATGGCAATGGTTGCAGCATTAAATGTAGATGGATTAGCAGGATTTAAATACTCAGCAGCAGCAACCAGAGCAGAAGCGCCACCGCCAAAACCATTGAAAATAGCCACCATCTGGGGCATTTGCGTCATTTGAACTTTGATAGCAAAGAATCCACCAATTATAGAACCGATAATTATACCGATTATGATTATTTTGAAATCCAAATGACCATATGAAACCAATGTTGCAACAATGGCAATAAGCATTCCTACAGAAGCAATTGAATTTCCGGATCTGGCTGTTTTTGGAGAGCTTAAGCGTTTAATACCCAGTATAAACAGGATAGCAGCGAGGACGTAAGCAATATTTGTGTATTCCATGATGACCTCTATTTCCGCTTAAACATTTTTAACATTCTGTCGGTCACCATAAAACCGCCAACAACATTAACGGTGGCAAAAATGACCGCAATGAGTCCTAGCCAGGTTCCCATTTCACCGCCCACTTTTGTGGCGATGATAGCTCCGACAATGGCAATGCCGGAAATGGCATTTGATCCAGACATCAAGGGAGTGTGCAAAGTGGGTGGAACCTTTGTTATAATTTCAAATCCGACAAATATTGCCAGAATGAATACAGTGAAAATATTAATCATATCCATTGGTATTTAATCCTTATGAATTATTGAATAGTCTCTAAAGCTTCTTTAGTGGGTTCGTGGGTGATTTCACCATTATGAGTGAACAATGCACCTGAAATGATTTCATCATCCAGATCCATATTTATTTCACCTTCAGGACAAAGGTGATTGATAAACGAAATAATGTTTTTTGCATATAATTGAGATGCATGAACCGGCATAGTGGACGGCAAGTTTAATGTTCCATCAATAATCACACCATGATAGTTGACTACTTTCCCAGGTTCTGTGTTTTCGCAATTTCCGCCGTTTTCCGCAGCCAAATCCATAATCACTGCACCAGATTTCATCACATCCACCATGTGTGTGGGGATGAGTATGGGGGCCGGTCTACCGGGAATTAATGCAGTGGTCACGACCATATCAGATTTGGCGATATGCTCTTTAATCAATTCTTGTTGACGTTTTTTATAATCTTCAGTCGTCTCTTTAGCATAACCACCTTCACCAACTCCGTCGTCTTCGCTGGCTTCAACTTCAATAAATTTGGCACCTAAACTTTCAACCTGTTCTTTCACAACCGGTCGCACGTCAAATGATTCAACTTGGGCGCCCAATCGTTTTGCAGTAGCAATGGCTTGTAAACCGGCAACACCAGCGCCGAGTATAAGAACTTTTGCAGGTGGGATAGTCCCGGCAGCAGTCATCAGCAATGGCATATATACACTTAAATGGGATGCGCCTATTAACACTGCTTTGTAACCCGATATATTACTTTGAGAACTTAATGCATCCATACTCTGCGCCAAGGTCGTTCTGGGAATAATGTGCATAGAAAAAGCAGATATATTTTTTTCGCTTAATTTTTTGACCTGGTCTAAGTGTTTTGTAGTCTGGAATAACGAAACATAAGTACTACTGTTTTTGAATAAGCTGATCTCTTCATCCGTCGCAGGAGCTACTTTTAAAACCAAGTCTGCATCCGCTAACAAAGATTTTCGATCAGAGACAATATCTGCACCGGCATCTTTATAGTCATTATCTGAAATATGGGAACCTTCCCCGGCGCCGGCTTCCACTTTCACGGTCATGCCATTTTTGACCATGTTTTTGACGGTGGCGGGAATGGCTGATACGCGATGTTCTCCAGGGGTTATTTCCTTTAGAATTGCAACAATCATAAATGGTTCCTTAACACTAAAATAAATAGTTTAAAAGAGACTACAAATTTAATACTCTTTATCTATTTATATCCAAAAGGAGATTCAATTATTTTATTTATTTTGCAACTATCTATAACATTTGATTAAAGTTAAATAATTACCTCATCATTTATGGCGGGGATACTGAAATAGGCTGTGTAAAGGGATTTATCCCAAGAAAAACCGACCATTATTATTGGGCTAAAGCCCCATTACTTATCTTGACAACCCCCGTCATAAATGACGGGGTAAATAAAAAAGTAATGATTGAATACATAGTTTTTGTTAAAATTAGTTAGAGAAGAAACGATTCTTTTAATGAGAAGATGAATTCCGGAACTCACGCTTTACAATGGAATGGTTTAAATAGATTCGGTCAAAGTGTCGCATCGGGGACTTATTTTATCGAAATGGATGCTTTAAATTTCAATCAAATTCAAAAGGTATTATTAATCAAATGAGTGTAAAAATATATACAACAGCTTGGTGTCCGTATTGTCGAAACGCTAAAACACTGTTAGATGGTAAGGATGTCTCTTACGAAGAAATCAACATTGAAGAAAAGGGCATGTCCCGGGAAGATTTATCAAAAATAACAGGAGGGATGTCTGTTCCTCAAATCATCATTAACGATGAACCCATTGGTGGTTATGATAATCTATGGGCATTAGACCAGAGTGGGGAGTTGGATAAAAAATTGAATATGGAGTGAGACAATCTCCTGTCATTAAATGATTTAAGGAGATTGCCAACTCCGCCATCTGGCGGACGTGGCAATGACGACTGACTCACTTCAATAGCGTAACTTTCTGCCAGTTTTCGTGAATTTCTCCCTTTACATGCACAAAGTACGTACCTGTTGAAACCGGTTTCCCTCGATTATCTAATCCATCCCAAGTTATAACGTGATGGCCGGCATTTAACTGGTCATTCACAAGTGTTTTAACCAATCGACCCCCTGCATCATAAACATAAACATTAACACGTTCAGAAATGAGTAGATCGATTTGAATATGTGTTTGGGGGTTAAACGGATTCGGATAGGCATGTGAGATAATGAATCTATCAGGCATCTCAGGGCCGGTGGACGCTTGGCCATCTGTGAACGACAGTGAATAATCAAAATCACTCGCATCGGGGTTTTGGCTGACCACGACAAAATAAACTCGTGTTGCATCGGTGGGATCTACATTAATGGGGCTGCCGCTCCAAACGGTCCAGGCACTATCACCATAAGTCATAATGACATGTAGTTCTAAATCTGAATTTAATCCCACATCATTTGTTAAGATGGCCAGAACAGGGTCGTTTGAATTCAATCGAATGTATTGCGCTGCATTTGCCTGTAGATTTGTACTTATGACTGTTTCATCTGTACCGGCGCTGTAGGACACCGTGTTGAATGTTGCAGGAGATACACTATATGCATTTGCTTCTTCGTAGGTGAATGGATCGGCAGCTGCATCCGAAGAAAGAATCCTGTTTGCAATGGACATTCCATTCAACATTTCTGAAAAGGATGATCCTAAATCCTGAAACGTTTCGTCTAAAGTCTGAATATCGTATTCACCAGAGTAACTATCATGTGTAATACTCTTTTCCCAAAATTTTCTAATGGCATTGTTGCTCAAATGAGTATTTACATATTCGAAAAAAATATAAGATCCGTACCAGCGATTGCTTGAATACAAATTAAGTGACTGATGTGGGAAACTAAACCAGGATGGCATGTATTGATAACAGTCGTTTATATCGTCGTAAATTATTTCTTCCATTTGAACTGCTGTGGCTTCCATAACCCAGGATTCCTCCCAGCTGTCGTATCCAAATTGGACTGCATGGAAGTATTCATGAGCAGCTGTGACTTGAATATTCTCTATCAATGTGTTTGGAAAACCGTCATAATTGTGCCGCATTACCATGTAGCTAGTCATGGCGTTTTCTTCAGTTATACCTGAAGAATGCTCATTATTCCCGGTGTTACTGTTAGCCCAAGCTTCAGGTTGGACATATCCATAAATTCCAACTCCTGCGTTACGGATATAAACATCATATAAACCGGAACCGCCATTATCATTATTTGCTGCGTACCATTCGTCCCCGGGAGGTTCGACATATCCTTGAGTTGTTAATATGGAAGAAATTACATAATCGAATGCATCAGACATATCTTCAACATAATCAGGGATGGAATTATTGTATTTATCTGTACTATCTACCGCATTAGTGCCGGTTGTTGTATAATGAAACCGTATTATTCCACTTTCATAGATTTCATCAAGTCCTTCAGCTTCTGATCGTGTATCCAGAGTGCGATTAACAATTGAACCGTTAAAATTGAATCCTAATTTTTTTAAATTACGTTTCATATCATCCGGTAAAGAATGACCATAAAGAGCTATGTTTCGCAGATCATCAGAAATATGGTGTTTTGAACTATAACCTGAAAAAACCTGGATTATTTCATTTGCAGATTGAACAACTTGAGGGTGAGGTTTAGCGACCATCAGACTGCTAATTAATAGTATTGATAATAGATATTTCATGGTTTCCTTACTGGTCTACTAGGTTTCGGTGGTAGTGGTTTTATCCATTGTTTCAAATGTTCTTGAGTTTCAGGACTCAAAGATGGGAAAGCACGCTTAATCTCCATGATAATTGGCGTAGCATCATGTGAGCCTAGTTTTCCGTTATATTTTTCTGGCAGTAAGTCTTGAGCAAATATACAGTACGCCAAATATGAATAATAACTGTCTTTTGATATATGTCCATTTTCGAAATCGATGCGTAGTTGTTCCGCAAGAGAAACATTCAATGTTGCAGGTTGCTTGGATGCTGTGCAAGCACTAATCATCAAACTGATCGTTAAGATAATAATACTATTTTTCATTTTCTTTTGAATACTTTTTCATTTTGCGCTTGTATAAGATGAAGCGAATAAATAAACCCATAAGCACTAATCCGAGAACATAAAATATAGCAAAATATGGAAGCAATTCAATCATTTTGGTTGATCCAGAGAATTATCGAATAGATAGGTTACTATTAATATAATCAATCCTAGAGATAGTTCCAGATTTCCTGATGAAGATCCATCTCCGGACAGAATACCGCTAACAGAAAGTGCGGCACCGGCAAAATAGGACATATTAATTAATCTATTTTTCAGTTTTAATTTTGCCTGATAATCTTTGGACTCTTTTTTGTCCAGCATAGCGATGACAGTTTCTGCAGGATAGTATAAAGCAGCCAGTAATGTTCGGTCATTATTCGATAAATAAAATTCGAATTGTTCAATGTGTCCTCTGATGCGAATTGCTAATTGAATTGATTCCGCTGTATTTGAATTTTGAACTTCCAGCACAGGGTATGAAAAATTTGTGGAAGATAATTGGGTTGAATCGCCCATGGCATTGTGAATGGTTATGTAAAACCAATCTTCATTTATCCAGCCGGTAATGTATTCACGTTTGAGAGGTTCCGATGCATGAAGTGTCAAAAATAGACCATTTTGTTTTATGTCAATATCCAAATTCTGAATCATTGCTTTATCCTGGGCAGGAAGTGAGCAGATGAATAGAAGAATAAGGATATTCGTTTTCTTATTAAATATCTTTTTAAGCATTACCTTATGAACTTAATATGATTCTGTAAGAATTAACGAAAAGAAATATTTAAATTCATTAATAAAAATATTTTTGTAAAATCAGCATATCAAAGGGAAGTCATTTTGAGAAAATTAATACTAATAATCATTTTTTCTGTCTACGGTTTTAGTCAGAATTATGAAATTGAAAATATGAGGGCAGTGGGTAATATTCCTTCTATTTATACCAGTGATATTTGGGGCTATACAGCGCCTGACGGTCATGAATTCGCTTTAGCCGGAAGGTATGATGGAACATCGATTATTGATATATCAACAAATCCTCATAATCCGGTAGAAGTCGGTTTTATTCCCGGTGCGTCATCTACTTGGCGTGATCTTAAAGTTCATGGCCATTATTGTTATGTCACCAATGAATCAGGCGGTGGGTTGGATATCATCAATCTTGAAGACCCATTTAATGCATATAAAGTCGGTGCTTTAACATCAACATTTACAACGGCACATAATATTTATATCGCTGATGGCTACGCTTATATTTTTGGAGCAAATGTGGGTAGCGGAGGCTGTCGAATTATCGATGTGTCAACCGATTCGGAAAACCCAGTCGAAATTGGTTCGTGGGAAGAAGCTTATTTTCATGACGGATATGTAAAAAATGATACATTGTATGGCGGTGGTATTTATGAAGGTTCATTATATATTGTCGATGTATCTGATAAATCAGATCCTGTGACGATGGTTGAACACAATTATAGTGACTATGGGAGTCATGCAGTTTGGGTTTCGGGCGATTCAAAATATGCTATTACAGCCGATGAAAAGAGTGGGGGATTTATTAATATTTTTGATATTCAGAATTTCAGTAATATAAATCTATTATCAACATGGTACCCCGACGAACCAAACGCCTCTTCAAAGTCCGTTCACAATGTGTTTTGGAAAGATGATCTTCTATATATTTCATATTATGTTTATGGTACACGAATTGTAGACATGAGTGATCCGTCAAATCTGGTTGAGGTCGGTTATTATGATTTTTACCCAGGCGATGCAGGATTATATAATGGAAACTGGGGTACATATCCTTACGCTGAAAATGGTCTCATCTATTCCACAGGTTTCAGTGGGAATGGTTTTTTTGTTATGAGTTACCCTTTTTATGGTGAAATAGAATTTGAAGAGTTAGCTGACACAGAAGATAATGCGTCTGCCATACCGTTAGGGGTAACGATAGCAGAAAGCCCTGATTATACTGTAGAGTATTCTACATTGAAGCTCTATTGGGGAATGAATGGAACAATAACGGATTCTGTTGGAATGACATTTGATGGAAGCCAATATACAGGCAGTATTGTACCGAATAGTGAAGATGGTACAATGCATTATTACGTTGTTTTCAAAACGACTGATGGAAATCGTGTCACCAAACCTTATGATGCTCCACGATCGAATTTTACATTTCAAATTGGCGCGGATATGGAATTTCCGGTCATACATTCTGTTTCGGATATTGATGACCAGTTTTATCCCGTTGGTAGTCACATGGTTTATGCAGAGGCCACTGATAATATCGCTGTGGATTCGGTTTATCTCTTCTGGCAAGTGGGGGATGGAAACGATCAATCCATTCTTTGTACACAAGTTTCCAATAGCAGCATATATCAGGGAGAGTTGACCTATACTGATGTACCTCCCGGTACGGATATCAATTATTGGGTCCAAGTGATTGATGCAACAAGTATGGCTAACACGGTAGAATCTTCCCCACAGGGTTTTTCAATTTCAGATAATTATATTCTTGGGAATTTTGAGGATGTTTTGGCATTGACTGACTGGAATCTCGGCACATGGGGCCGACAGTATGTAAATTCAGAAATAGATTTTGCTTTAAATGACAGTCCCGGTTCAACATATGAGCCTAACTCCGAAAACCCCTGTGATTTAATTAACCCGATTAACCTGACCTATTTTAATCATGCCTATTTTACGTTTACATCAGGTGAAATGTTTGGTGATGGTGACTTTGGTTATTTACAAGTAAAACAAGGAGCTAACGAACTTTGGTCCACTCAGCTCACTGTAAACGGTTTTAATGTTATGGGGCAAAAATATGTTGATCTTGATAATTACCTGGCTGAAGAAGAATTGTATATTCGTTTGCTGCTTACATCGGATGGAGAGGATGAATCTTATGGCTGGTTTGTGGATGATATTCATTTAGTATTAAACCAGGAAATGCCTATTGTGGGTATTGAAGATGATTTTTATTTACCATCAGAAATTGTTTTGCATGATGCGTATCCAAATCCATTCAATCCAGTTACAACGATTCAATACAGCTTACCAAATGCAGGAATAGTAGACTTAAAGATATACGATTTAATGGGTAGGGAAGTCCGTTCACTGGTTAACGCCTTTACAAGTGCCGGAACTCAATCTATCCTCTGGGATGCAAAAGATGATTTCGGTAATCCAGTTAGTTCTGGCGTATATATTTACAGACTTGAGACTGAAGGACAAATGCTTTCAAAGAAGCTGATATTACTAAAATAATATTTGGATAAGATCAAATGAAAGGGCAGAGGTTTCTGCCCTTTCTTATTTTATCAAATATTTATTTATTCTCTCTTCAAATAAATCCAATATAGTATTCAAGAAACAAAAAAGTGGGTATCCATTTCGTTTGATAAAAAGGTTTAAAAGTTAAAGATTTTGAAGTTGAATAGGGAAGAAGAGAAAGAGTAATTTCCAAGTTAATATATTCAACTCAATGAAAGTCAGGATAACAACGCTCATATTCATTTCATCATTTATGGCCGGCCAGGGAAGTACAACCGGTGCTTTTGGAACTGTCACAATAGACGATAAAGTGTGGAACCAAGTCTCTTTGCGTCCTGTAACATCGATATGGAAATTAAATATTACATGGAATTTTGTCATGTATTTTGATCATGAAGGAAAATTGTACGATGAAAATTGGGATTTCTCCTCGTTTAAAAATGGAAAAAATACGATTTTTGATAAGATATATTATATGAGTTATGTCCGAACAACTGATCCATTATATTTCAAAATTGGAGCATTAGATAGGGTCGATTTTGGTTATGGAATTTTAGTGAATGATTATTCCAATGCAGTCCAATATCCACAAGTCAGAAATATTGGATTGGACATTCGATCCAAAAATAAGTTTGGTTCCATTCAAGGATTTGTGAATGATTTTAAGCAAAATGTTGGAGTTGCCGGAGTCAGAATTATATTGCCTAAAGTACTTTCTGTCCCGGTTGCGTTAACAGTTGTTGTTGATCGCAACCAATACTTAGGTCTAAAAGATTCGGATGGAGATGGCTTTCCGAACCTGATTGATCATTTTCCGAATAATGGAAATTATTGGTTGGATTCAGATGGGGATGGATTAGCAGATAATCATCGTGATGAATATGATAGAGATGGGGATGGTCTTCCTGATGTCTATGATTTGGAAACGATCCACGCATTTTGGGATGATTTAGGAGAAACGGTTGGCCAGGATTTCAGCAATGAAACGTATTATGATTCGCTCCCGGATCAGGAAGCAACATTGTTACCAACTCCATTCAATCTGGATGAAAATGCCGATCCGGTTGCTGGAATAGCTATCGATTTCGGTTACCCGATTTATGCAGAAGATAATATGACCATTTCAATATATGCTCAAGCAGCGCAAATGCTCGGAACAACCATACACCCTGGGAATAGTGAAGAATTAAATTTAGGGTTGGGAATAGTACCTATTGGGATATCCAGCCGGTTTGGACCGGCAACCTTCAATTTGGAATATAGAATGATTCCCAAGGGACAATTTGAATTTAGTTATTGGAACAGGACATACGATCTTGAGCGAGCCACTTTTGTTACTTCGCTTAGTGAAACAAATGTTGTGACAAAGGAATCCAAATTGGGACGGTATGAAAACCAAAAGGGATTTTATGCCAGACTTGGATTAAAAATTGGCAAGCTATATAAGGCGAGATTAACATATCAAAATTTGATTGGAAATAATTGGAATGATGAAAAAGCGGATTATAGAACAAGCCAGAACCAGAGTGTTATGGTTTCGTTAAATTTGATTAAAAGTGTTAAAAGGATTAAATCTGCTCAATTATTTTATCAACAGAGAAATGTACCTAATCCATTTAAATTTGAATACACAGAAAGTACAATTATGGGTTATCACGCTCGGGTTAAAATCAAATCAGGATTGATGTTGAATTTTACTTTTCAAAAATCATTCCGCGATTTGAATGGTAATGGCGATATTGACAGCCCGGATGAAACAATTAATTTAACTACTATAGAGACTACGTTTACATTATGATGACAGCAAAAGAAATACGGAATTCATTTATTGAATTCTTTTTACAGAAAAACCACCAGTTCGTACGTAGTGCGCCTGTTGTCCCTATTGATGATCCGACGTTGCTTTTTACCAATGCAGGAATGAATCAATTCAAACCTATATTTCTCGGTGAAAAAAGCGCAAAACATCCACGTGTGGTCAATAGTCAAAAATGCATTCGAGTCAGTGGTAAGCATAACGATTTAGAAGAGGTTGGATTAGACACATTTCATCATACGTTTTTTGAGATGCTTGGTAACTGGTCCTTTGGTGATTATTATAAAGCAGAAGCGATTGAGTGGGCGTGGGAATTACTTACAGACGTATGGAGACTGGATAAAAACCGGTTATGGGCTACGGTATACGAAGACGACGACGAAGCATTTGAGTTATGGTCAAAAGTCACTGATATTGATCCGAGTCGTGTACTAAAGTGTGGGAAAAAAGATAATTTCTGGGAGATGGGTGAAACAGGTCCTTGTGGACCCTGCTCTGAAATTCATTATTATATAGGCGAAGATATTGAAAATCAATCTGCTGATGAGGTTAATCATTCTGATGAATATTGGGAATTATGGAACCTGGTATTTATCCAAAATAATCGTTTGGAAGATGGCGGATTGGAAGATCTTCCCCAAAAACACGTTGATACAGGTGCGGGTCTTGAAAGAATTGTATCTATCATCCAGGGGAAGAGCAGCAATTATGAGACTGACCTGTTTTCTGATATTATTTTAAAAACAGAAGAATTGACCGGTAAAAATTATCAAGAAACCCCAGTTCCATTTCAAGTCATTGCTGATCATATTCGGATGCTGTCATTTTCCATTGCTGACGGAGCCTTGCCGTCAAATGAAGGTAGAGGTTATGTATTAAGACGGATCTTACGCCGTGCTGCTCGCTTTGGCCGTATGCTGGACCAGCATGATCCATTTATTTATAAATTAGTTGAAACGGTTTGTGAAGTCATGGGCGGATCTTATCCTGAATTAAATGATAAGAAAGTGCATATTGAAAAAGTTATTAAGTCGGAAGAATCATCTTTTGGTGAAACACTGGATCGCGGTATCATTCATTTTGAAAAAATGCTGAAGGATCTTTCGGGAGATTTGATCCCGGGAGAAGAAGCATTTAGACTGTATGATACGTATGGTTTTCCCTTAGATCTTACTCAATTAATAGCTCGTGAAAATGGACTATTAGTTGATGAAGATGGTTTCAACAAAGCCATGGAAACCCAGCGACAAAGAGCAAAAGATTCAAGTAAATTCAAGCGTGATATGAAAAATATTAAATGGATAACAGTCAGTGAAGGCGCAGATTCAACATTTCTTGGTTATGAATCATCGCAGGCGGATGCAAGCATCAAACGATATGCTATCCATGATGATAATATATTAATCGTTTTGGACGAAACACCATTTTATGCGGAGTCTGGCGGACAAGTGAATGACTTGGGAACAATCATCGGTAATGAAATAGATTTAACCGTTATAGATGTTCAGAAAGAAAATGATGTATTTATTCATTATTGTA
>CAZIFK010000068.1:0-12734 GCA_964538995.1 uncultured bacterium | reverse complement strand
ACGCTTTCCAAGCGTGCTCCTTAAGCCACTCGGACACCTCTCCAAGAATTTACGCGTCAGTTTTTTCTTCGACTGATTCCTCTATAGATTCTTTTGAGTTTCCATCCTCGTCAACTTTAGCTTTTTCTTCTATTGCATTTTCATCATCAGCTTTTTCATCACTAGAATCTTCTGTCTGTACAGCTTCGACTGTTTCTTCCTGAACTATTTCCACCGGTTCGCTTTCTAATTCAGTTTTTTCCGCTTCTTCCGCAGGAGCGTCTTCAACATTATCTTCTTTAGAGGCTACTTCAGGTTTTTCATCGGCTGTTTCTTCAACTGATTCATCCGCTGGTGTTTTTTCTGCTACGGGTTCTTCCATAACTGGAAGTTCCATATCCAATGCCATTGATTCTTTTTCTAATCGATTTAATGCATTATCCAGATTTTCACCTTCATTAACGGCAATCATCTGTTCATTAAAACGCCAATGACCTGTTTTTTCTGACTTAACGCTTTTTACATATTTCACAAAGGATTGCGTATTTATTTTCTTTCCTTTGGCTTTTGCTGCAAATGATGTTCCTTTTGCCATTTTAAATTTTTCCTTTTAAATCTTGTTCTAAATAAGCCGGCAAATTTACCGAAGAAGGGACTCTTTACCAATGGGTTGTTTATCATTTACACAACAATAAATCATAAGTAAGTGAACGTCATAGTTATTACACTCTGAAGAGTAACTTTTCAAGTTGAAGTTAGGTATCATCTTCAAAATATTACTCTTTTTCATACAACATTATCTCTCCATCGCGCCAGTTTTTTGGTTTCTTGCGCTCTTTCGTTAATACTTTCATATGAGTATTATCCCGGAATTCAAAAATACTGAAGCGCTGCTGACCTGATTTTTCCATGACCCAAATCATCTCCCATGGAACTTTCGAATAATCAATCGTGTAGCGGCCGAATTCCTGGTTACTGATTTTCGTCCCCATTTGCATTCCCTGTGAAAAGGCTCCTGCTGACAAATCATCTACTCCTTCATCCGGTTCAAAGGTCCACACGACTGTCATAATCGCACCTTGAAATAACCAATTGCCACTTATATCTGGAATAAATTCGATTCCATCTACTGAGGCGGGTAAACTTTCATTCCCTGCAGCATCTATTCCTTTTAAGGTTAATTTATATTTTGTTGTAGCATTTAATTGTGGTGAGTTCGTGAATTTGATATTTTTATGATTTCCTCCCAATAATTCTTCACCAACCAATTCCATTACTTGCGGCCTATTTGCAGTCGCCACAGGTCCTAGAATTTTACCTCCTGTGCGAACCCAAGTCGCTGTACCTGAAACAATATCTTCGTTAAGTGAATAATTAGTAATGCTCTCTACGTTGACATAGTTTTCCTTGGGCCTTGTGATAGTGAAGATGGGTTTTGAAATATCATATCTTATATCAGATGCGACTGCTGATTCACCCACATTCCCGGCAAGGTCAGTCCCAACAAATTTATAAGTATACGTTCCCCCATCTTCAATGGATAAGGGAGTTTTCAAAGGATTGCTTTCCCAATTTAGAGTTGTTAATTCGTCTCCATTTAATGGAGTCTCATTCATCTCTCCAGTACCTTGGTTTGTAAACTGCAAAGCTCCACTCTGCAATGGTTCT
The DNA here is from genome assembly GCA_964538995.1 of uncultured bacterium. Classification (GTDB taxonomy): domain Bacteria; phylum Fidelibacterota; class Marinisomatia; order Marinisomatales; family TCS55; genus JADFRD01. The sequence goes on along the minus strand of CAZIFK010000068.1, from coordinate 11,087 downwards.
GAAATTGTATAAGCGACATTCTGAAGATTGATGAATGAGCCACTTTGTGGTTCAGTGAGTACCAAAGTCGGAGGTGTCGAGTCAAAATTGGCGGTCTTGGGACTAGCAGCTGTTGAGCTGTTTCCGGCGAGATCCGTTCCACTAATTTCAATTTCATATTGCGCACCACTGACTAATGGTAAGTCATTTAATTCGGTGGTTGAATGTGTTCCGCTTATCAAGAAATTACCACTCAAATCAATTGTATGAATATTGGGGTCACTTGCACCGGAAATTCTTTTCCAAGTCAAATTAGCAGATTGGAGATCTTCATTGATAATAAACTCCACATTATCACTGTTTACAAATGAATTGTCCAATGGAGAAACCAATTGAAGTGTAGGCGGTGTAATGTCACAGAGTATATTTTCTGCCAAAATCATTTGATTCTCATTACCTGCCATATCAATCCCGTGAATTGATAATTGATAAATAGTTCCATCATTTAAGGGGATTTGGTTGCTTAATTTTTGTGGAGATGAAGGTGGTTGTAAAAGTTCATCATTGATCAATACCACTTTTAGTGGACTTTGTGAATCAATTCTACCGCCCATTGCATTCCATATTAATTGACCGGACAATAATGGTTCATTAAACCCGAATTGAACAAGTGTATGATTAATGAATGAGTTAGAAGCCGGAGTAACAATAGTAAAATCCGGTGGTGTATTATCGTATTGCACGTTGTTGATTTGTGTTATAGTCGTATTTCCAGCTAAATCTGTTCCCTGTAAAATTAAGGAATAGATCGAACCGCTGATTAATATTGGTCTATCGGCTAACACAACCTGCTCATATCTTTCAGGTAAAAAATATTTTTCCGGTAATATTTTTGACATTTCACTACCCATATCATCCACCCAAATAATACTCAATTCCTGTAATGTTTCACTCAAAGAAAATCCAATAATGGTATGATTAACTTTAGTATTAGTAAGGGGTGCGGTGATCTGTAATATGGGCGGTTCAATATCGTAGACAATTTGGCTCACCTCGTTAGACTTGGAAACATTTCCGGCTTTATCCTGGCCGGTTAGTTGTATGCTGTATTCAGTTTTACTGACTAGCGGAACAATATCATGTACAGCCATTGTATGTTGACCTACTGTCAAAAGATCACCCGTTAATTCAATTAGATGGGGGCTGCCTGGATCGGCGGTTCCTAATGTTTGACTAATAACCAATTGACCAATGACAATATTTTCATCAATGGAATATGTAACATTTAGTGTATTTAAATATGAATTTTCAATTGGATCAGAAATACTAATTTGAGGAGGTGTTATATCGTAATAAATATCTGAAACTATAACAGGATCAGAAACATTTCCTGCGGGATCCCGGGCGTTAAACATTATGGAATAAGTGCTTCCATCACTCAACGTTATATCATTTGCCAGTGTTATTTCATCAAATCGTCCCTGATCATTGAATGGCGGTAAAATGGGCACTTCATGTGGACTGTATGGATCAGCTACACCACCGATTTGTTTGAATGTCAGCGTGCCTTCAGCCAGCTTTTCATTCATTTCAATACTGACAATTGGCTCATTAAACACATCACCGTTTTCCGGTTTATGTATTGTAATCACTGGTGGTAAAACATCAAACAGCACATCCGTGACAGCAGTAACGTTAGATTTATTTCCGGCTTTGTCCCATCCCTGGATGGCAACAGAATATCGTGATCCGTCGGCCAATGCATTTGTCAAGTTTAAGTTAACATCCATGTGAGCACCTTGGCGTAATTGATCACCTTCTAATTCAACGATGTGTGGCGAGTTGGGATCTGTAGAACCGCCTGTTCGTTCATAGATAATCGTTCCTCGAGACAAATTGTCCGAATGAATAAAACTGACTTCTGTATTTTTGATATGCTCAGAATCAATGGGCTTACTCAACGATATTACCGGTGGTTCATTATCATATAGAATATTCTTTACTGATTTAGACAAAGTGGTATTTCCAGCATAATCTTTTCCATGAAACTCATAAGTATAAATCGAGCCGTTTTGAAGTTTTGGTCCATTTTGTAGTTGAACAAATTCATATGAACCGGATTTCCTTTCGTTTAGTTGCAAAGGGATTGTTTGAGGAGATCGACTGTCAAATACCCCTCCTGTTTGTATCACACTAAGTCTCCCCTCAAACAAATCCTCACTGATATCCAATGAAATCGTCGTGTAATTGATTACATCATCATTCACCGGTCCACTAATCTTTATCACAGGATGCGTTGTATCATATTTAACATTTTCAATCATATGGGGGATTGCAACATTCCCGGCTGCATCACTGCCTTCCAAACTAAAATCTAGTTTTATTCCATCATTTAAATTTGACAATTCCTGTGGTAGAAAAAGTGTGTAATCTCCGGCCTTCATTTCATTTTCTTTAAGTTCAATTAATAATTCCTTTTTGGAATCAATTTCCACACGTAATCGACCAGATACCATATCTTCACTGATTAAATAATCTATGGACAAATTATTTAACGTAGTATTCGATTGAGGATTTTTTAGAAATACAATGGGTGGTTCATTGTCAAATGAAATGTTTTCCACAAACGTTTCAGCAGAGATATTTCCAGCAAAGTCTTTTCCAAAATATTCAATTTTATAAATAGCACCGTTGACCAATGACACCAATTGAATAGGTAATACTCCGCCTCTTTCACCCTGTTTTAGCCTGTTTCCAGAAAGATTGACAACATGGGGACTTTTTGTATCGAGCTCACCATCCGTTCTTGTAAACGTAATTTTACCTGATTTGAGATCTTCACTGATAGAATATCCAAGTTCAACTTGATTTATTAGTAAACCGGAAACAGGACTTATATCAGAAAATACGGGTGGGGATGAATCAAATGTATATGATGCAATCGGAACTGCTTCATTTATATTTCCAGCTAAATCCGAACCTTCCAACCGAATCATGTAAGAAGCGCCATCAACTAACTCAGGTAGTTTATTCAATGTGACATTTGAATGTTCGCCGGCGTTTAGTTCATCTTTTTTTAATACAATTTCATGAACTGAGTTATTATCTACCCCGCTTATATCTTGCCAAACTATTTTACCTGATTGAAGATCTTCATCCAAACGATAACTAACCAATTTGTGGTTCACAGCCGAATTTTCCACTGGCGATATCATGGTTAACTCAGGTTTTGTTATATCGCAAACAACATTGGTTACAGCTTCTGACTTCCCGGAATTACCTGCTCGATCGATTCCTTGGAAATAAATCGAATATGGCACTTTTTCTTCAAAATCCAACGTATCATCCAAAACATGATCGCCATCTAGCAAATTGGATTCAGATAAATTTTCCATAAGCAAATTACCGGAAACCGGTTCCCAGATCATTTGCCCCTCTTTGAGGGGTTCATTAACGGAAAAGTTTACTATTGTTTTATTAATATAGGCGTCATTTTCAGGATGGCTTATAGTGAAAACCGGAGGTGAAGTATCATAAATAATATCTTCCACTTTCACAGTATCAGAAACATTATTTGCGAAATCAGATCCAACAAAGCTTAACGTATAGGTATTACCATCAATCCAACTCGGTTGGGCTATTAATCTTTCCAATGGATGTTCACCAGCCTGAAGCTCTTTACCTTGGAGTGGAATCGTAATAGTGCCACTTCCTGCCTCCATTAGAATGGTCCCCTTTTGTAGATCTTCACTTAACGAATAACCGATGTGATCCTGGTTCACAAAAGAGTCCGAAATTGGCATCAATCCGCTGAATACTGGTGGAGTTCTATCAATTCGATAATTACTAATTCTAACTGGAATTGATTTATTTCCGGCTGGATCTTGTCCTGTAAATGTGATTGAATATGTTCCTCCATCTTCAAGCAGTGATTCATAATAATCATTGATTTCAAATTGACCTTCCTTCAAAACGTGTGGTAATAATTTCCAGGATTCTGAAAGAACGACACCATCAGCAGTCATTCCCTCCCATAGAATTTCCCCAACTAACAAATCTTCAGAAATGGATAACGTTAGTTCAGACCCTTTTGTTATATGATTGTCCCCTGGAGAAACGATTTGTAAGGATGGGGGTGATATGTCATAAAGGATATTTTCAATAATAACTGTTTCACTAATATTCCCTGCAAAATCTTTCGCAGAAAATGAAATGGTATAAATGGAACCATCGCTTAATTGTGGAGCATTCGTTAAAGTATAGTTAATAAATGAGTCTTTCTCCAGTTCATTTCCTACCAAGTTAGCTTTATGAGGAGACTTTGGATCTTGGAAACCGCCAACTTGTGTCCATGTAATTAGCCCACTTTCTACATTTTCACTCATTGTAAAAGAAATTCGATTATGATTAACAAATAAGGAAGAATCAGCGATCTGCAAGGTAAGTTCTGGCGGTGTTGCATCATAAATAACACCGGATATGCTGGCAATCGATGCTTCATTTCCAGCCCTGTCTTCACCTTCTATTGATATTGTATATATGGCACCTTCTGCCAGGTTTGGTCCTTCATTTAGAAATACATTTTCGTGTACACCTTTTTGACGTAAATCAAAACTCATTTCAAAAACCTGTGGAGACCGTGGATCCATTGAACCACCTGTTTGTATGTAAGTAATTATTCCTTTATGTAAATTTTCGCTTAATTCATATTTGATAGCAGGAGTAGAAATATATGTTCTTTCAATCGGGTGTGCCAGATGGATCAGAGGTGCTGTTATATCATAACGAATTTTCTTTACAATTGGAATATTTGATTCATTTCCAGCCCTATCTCTTCCGAAAATGGATATACTGTATTCAGCGCCATCAATTAAATTGGGTGAATTTATTATTTGAGAATCTTGATGAAGACCCTCTGCAAGTTCTTTACCTGTTAATGACTGTTTGTGTATTCGTTTTGGATCATTCTCACCACCAGTTCTTTCCCATGTGATTTCAGATTCTTTTAACAATTCACTGAATTCATAATTGACTATTAAATGATTTACATCCGTACTGTCTTCAAGATCGGTTATGGAAATTAGCGGTGGAGTGAAGTCATATTGTATCCCTGGTATTCTGAAAGGCACAGTGAAATTATTCGCTCGATCTTTTCCAATAAATGATAATTTATAAACAACTCTTTCTTTCACATCCGGCATTAGAATCATTTGAATTTCATCGTGGTCGCCTGCCATTTTCTCTTTGATTGTTAAAGTAATTTCATAAGGTGATTTCGGATCTTCTTTACCTGCCGTTCGCTCTAATAAAAATGTGCCCTCAAATAATGTCTCTGATAAATGATATGAAAATTGATTTTTAGGTAAGAATGACATTGCTATTGGATAGGAAACAGTCATCACAGGTGCAGTAAAATCATAGAGGATATTTTCTTCGACCTTTGCATCGGCGGCATTTCCAGCACGGTCAATAGCATTAAATTCCAATCGATATTTCCCGCCATCCATGAGTTGAGGACTATTTGTGAGCACAATCGAATCATGCTTTCCACTTTCCATTTCGCTGTTAGTTAATTGCACGATATGCGGTGCAGATTCATCTTTAACACCCCCAATCCAAATCCATGTTATCGATCCCTCATCCACCTTTTCCGATAACGTATATGAAACATGTTTATGATTCAATGCTGAACCGCGAATGGGTTTTATATCAGTGAATTCAGGTGGCACCGCATCGAATAATATTTCTGAATTCAATGGAGCAATTCCATCATTTCCCGCAAGGTCCTGACCAACGAACATTAATGAATATACAGTACCATCGGTTAGTTCGTTTTGATTGGATAAACCTACCTGAATATGATTACCCTTTTCCAATTCAATGGGAATCAGAGGAATAATGTGTGGAGCTGATGAATCCGTGGTGCCCTCTGTTTGCTCCCAACGGAATTCACCAGCTCGCAACGATTCATTGTTACTGTAGGAAATGGTAGTCTGATTTATTGCAACACCGGAGGCAGGATATATTGTTGTCAAAATAGGCGGAGAAATATCATAGGTGACAGAATCGACTGAAAATATAGAAGAAATATTTCCAGCCCTATCGATTGCGGATAATTCAAATCGATAAACACTGCCATCATTCAAATGAAATTCTTCAGCCAAATCTTTTTCGACTATTCCAAAATCAAATATTAAAGAATCTGGTTCATAATAGTGTGGAGATTGCGGATCAGGTACACCAGCAATGGATTTTGCAACGATCTTCCAGGAAGTCAAAGGTTCATTTTGGCTAAACGAAATGGAAGTAAAATTTCTGAATTCTCTAAAATTTGGGGATAATAATTCCACGACAGGAACTTCGATATCATACATGATAGAGTCTATTATTGTCGGTCTTGAAATATTACCTGCTCTATCTGTTCCATAAATATGAACTTGATAAAATACGCTATCACTTAAATCAAGTTGATTGTTGGGAATAAACATACCCTCACCAGACATTGTAAGGTCAATCGAATCAAATTCCGTTGAAATAATATGAGTAGAATCATGTTTGGCGACCCATTCGATCGACACAGAAATAAGAGGTTCAGAATGGTTATAAGAAATTTTTGGTTCGTTAATAAACGGTTTAATATTCAAAACCATTTTTGGCGGAGAAATATCAAAAGTGATTCCGTTGACTCTCCGTTTTGTTGCCTCGTACCCACTTGTGCCCTTCCCAGTAAATACAATGTCATATGTTGCACTATCAACCAAGAGCGAATCCATTCTCATATTGGTTGAAAATTGGCCTTTTACTAGAAGCTTTTCCGATAATTCATATTCTACACTATCACTATATCCTCCACTTTCATCCACGCGAAACCAAAAGATTTTTCCCCATTCCAGGAAACTCTCATTCCAAAATACCAGGTTTGTATGATTAACAAAAAGTGAATCTTCTAAATTCTTAAACCAGAAAATGGATTCCGTTCCATCGGGATTTAATCGAAAATCCTTAACTAAAACTCCAGTGGAGTCATATTCCATAATGCGTGTGAGCTGGGTAACAGGATCAAAGAAATGATTCCACAAATACATGGTTTTTCCAGAAGGATGTCTAATCCATTCTTCTTTTGATAAATGCCCCAACGAATCGTATTCAAAATGGGCGTTTCCATATTGAAATGCATTCACATCATAAAACGCATGATTAGTCAACTGGGAAATGTTATTATAATCCAAAATAGAAAAACGATCAGACCAGTCTTTAACAGTATCAACCCCATAGACATATTCAACATACTCAACAGCTTTGCCTTCCATCCCAAACAGAACTTGTTGAAGAAGCACTTCCCCGGGGATGTAAATATCCTTAATTTTTAAGTTATGAGTCGAATCATATGTAAAAATTTCTGTTTGTGTAATCGCTCCACGCTGATCGACGTGTAATTTTTTTAAAACATAATCGTATTCATCATATTCTGCTTGGAGATGGGGTCTAAAATGGATTTCGGATTCCGGGATAAACTGATTCGTTATAAAATCCAGTTCGGTTAGAAAGTATCGTGTAGTAATTGTTGATACGGACGCAATAAGTCCAATAATCAATAGAGTGAAGACACAGAGGGCACGCTTCATAGCCCTTAATTTAGGTTAATTACCCGTTTTAAGAAACGAGCTTATTATATCTCTATGGATTCACTTTTCGAAGGCGGGAAAATCATTTAAATTTTTTATATACTTGTGAATGTTTCCCCAGCATAATAAGATATAAATATTTTAAATCAACTTTGAAAATAAGCAACCAGTTACTTTTTATATGAATTGATTCATAATTCTTCATATTACCTTTGAGTGGATGTCTTTTAAACTTTGGATTTCTAATATCCTGATTTTGTAAGGATGAAATAATTGCTTTTAATACTTTGAAATCTTTCCCGGAATATTTCCCACTCTTTTTATCACGATTCACATCTTTTTTAAAGTATTTTTCAATAATGATTTGAAGCAATCTTATATGCCCAACTCTTCAAATAATTCATTGGCAGTATCATAAATTTCAGTATTTTTTTTATTGTCTATGTTTTCAGCGCGCAATTCCAATTCTTCAGACGGTAAACTCAGATCAAAAGGAATCTTTTTTTCCATGGCAACCTTGGCGATAAATATATTGACTGCATCTCCAAAACTTAAACCGAATTTTGTAAAAACAGTTTTTGCTTCTTTATAAAAACTGTCTTCGACCCGCACACTTGTTTGAATTTTCATTTCTACACCTTTATAATAATAATGAATATACTCCATTTGGAGTATTTAATAATTATTTATTTTGTTCTTTGCTTTTACTAACTGCCAGTTTTCGCATATCGACAACTGTATCTATCTCGTCAACGATCTCAACACCTAATAATGTTTCAATAGCATCTTCTAATGTAATGATACCGGCAAATTGTCCAAATTCATCTTTGACAATAAATAAATGTTCACGCCGACGGACAAACTCATCCAGAATTGCTCCTACCGAATCTTTTTCCTGAACAACATGCACAGGATTGGAAAGTTCTTCCATTGTAATGTCAAATTGATCTTCTGCTTTACTTTTAAGAAGCTCATAGCGCCGTACGAGACCGACAATATCTTCCAAGCTTTCGCTGTAAATAGGAATCCTTGAAAAAACGATATTCTGATTCTCATCCAATGCCTGTTTCACAGTCATATTTTTTTGGAGTGCAAAAACAACAGAACGAGGAGTTAGGACTTCTTCTGCAGTAATATTATCTAACCGTAAAATATTCTCTATTATCGTACTTTCGTCTTCTTCAATTGTACCTTCATCTTCACCTATTTCAGCCATGGCAATAACATCTTCCTTGGTTACTGTATCCTGCTTTACGTCCGGCTTCAACCAATTGGATAGAACTTCTAATATGACAACAAAGGGATACATTAACACCATCAACCACTTAATTAAATACGCTGATATTGAAGCTAAATTTTTCCAGTAATGTGCACCAATCGTTTTAGGAATAACTTCCGAAAATATCAAAATAGATAATGTCAGAATACCGGAAGTGACTGCAACCCATTTGCTCCCGTATAGATCATATGTCACTGCACCAACACCTGCGGCCCCAACAGTATTCGCAATCGTATTTAAAGACAATATAGCTGCCAGCGGGCGATTGATATTTTCTTTAAGCTTTTCTAACAACCTCCCCGAAGTATGGTTCTCTTTGATTAATACGCCTATATGCGAGCGCGTTAAAGATAGCAACACTGATTCCAGTAGTGAACAGAGAAACGATACACCCAAGGCTAGGAAAAAGTACAATAAAAGGGTTGTCATTGGATTTGAATTTATACTGTGTGGGATTCAGTCTGCAATCTCAATCGACGAAAATAGGGCAGCCACGGTAAATAGATCAAACCCATTAAAATTATTCCCGCTATTTGAATACTCAACAAATAAAATGGCCAATCGCCAATCAGAAATGGGCTATTAGATATTGGTTTGGCACACAAAAACCAATAATTCCCATTTACAGCATAATTAAAGATGGAAATAATAAAAGAAAAGCCATTGGTCAGTATTATGGTGTTGATTAATGAACTTCTACGCAAACGCATTCCATCCACAACCATCAACCATATCACGTTTAAAACGATAATGGAATGAGAGAAGAAAAATATAAAAATACCTATAGGATTCCATATACCGGTTACGTCCGGTGTAAAGATCGCTTGTGTTGACCCTGCGATACCCCAGAAGTAAGCCAGCTCAAACGCAGTTTGCTCTTTACTGTATAGCGCCCATGAAGTCAAAAAAAGTGAAAATCCGCACATGTGAAGCGGTAGACTAGACGATAGCTGCCATAAGCCTTTGAATATTAAATAAGAATCATTAATAATTTCCTGGCCAATTGTTAAAATGATCAGAATATAGGCAACGGCCCGAATATGAGATTTGTTTAATAATTTCTTACCAATAAATGGTATGATGGTCCACATAGCTAATCCCATCAGTATATATTTTAAATGCAGCGAACCATATACTTCTGATGCAATATAATCAGTCATACGGTCTTTAGTTTCTCTTTCCTGCGTAAATAAATCATTGGCATATTCAATATAGAAAAAATAATGAATCCCACTATTTCTATATTGAGGATATACCATGGCCAGTCGCCAAAAACTAGTGGACTTTCTGTGGGTGGCCGTTCCATGAGATACATATAATTCCCTCCAGTCAACCGGTCAATAAGCCATACCGGCACAATGACAATATTGGTCAAGATAAAGGTTCGTTTTATAGACCCGGGACGACAACGATATCCCAGGATGACCACCAACCACAGGCACGTTAAAATGATCATACCATGATGCGCATGCATAAGAAAATATGACAAATAATTATCAAACCCCGTCGTGTCCGGGGTCAACATGGTTTGAATTGCCCCCCCAAGCCCCCAAAAATACGTAATCTCAAAAAGATACTGACCGGGTTTTAAAAGTAAAATGACCGAAAATATGAGGGATAGATGGCATAAATGGAGAGGTAAATCAAGATCCAATGATAAGGGGCGAAATTGTGTCCTGTTCCAATAATCAACCATCTCTTGTCCCACCATAAAAATAATCATAATCCATACGACTATTGTCTGTTGATCTTTATTAAGATATCTTTTCCCAATGAATGGGATCAATATCCATAATACCAACCACGTAAGCAAATAAGTTACGTGTAGAGTGTCAAATAGTTGCAGGCCCTGCAGTTTTTGATGCATAACGATACTTTAATCCAAAAGGTAAATACACGAGTGCAAAATGCAGAAATCCAATGATCTCCAGACCTATTAAGTGTTCAGGAAAGTCACCGAAAATGAATGGATTATCTACGATAGGCGGTTCACAGAGATACATATAATTTGCACCGATTAACCAGTCAAATCCACCAATGACAGGTAAAAGTAATTGGGTCCAAAGAAAGATCTTCCACCAAGAACCTTTTGAAGGTTTAAATCCGAGTATCAACGTACAGAACAAGGCACTAAAAATGATACCACCGTGTGCGATATAATATTCTATAAACAACAATCCTTCCGTTCCCTGAGTAAATTCAGG
>CAZIFK010000067.1:0-12750 GCA_964538995.1 uncultured bacterium | reverse complement strand
GTTATGAATTCTGTTAAAGAATTATGCGAAGCATTTCCTCTCTACAGTGATCTTCACAATTAGCATATTTCATTTATTTTATTTATTCTTTTCCTCTAAATGTTAACTCACCGCCTGATACGAAATATCATTTTTTGTGTAATTGCAATTGCGATATCTTCTTGCTCTACGGCATATTATTTAGATAAACATCCTGTTTTATCAAAGAATATTCTTTATAAAAAGGTTATTCGCATTGAAAGAAAATTAAAACAAGAGACAATGAATCCGGACTTATTGCTAAAAGCATGTCAAGTGCGAACTCAGTACACCTATGCATTTATTGTGGAAGAAGCTGATCGACTTATAGAATCAGATTACAATTCTGGAAAAGAACTATATCAAGACGCGTTGAAAAGTTTTGAAATTGCAATTAATTATGGAAAAACAGCATTAGAAATCCGCTATCCGGATCTTATTAATCACATAAACATAAATATAAATTACCCGCACTTCATTATTGAAGATATTCCATATTTGTATTGGTTAGCAGCTGCGATAGGTGGTGCAATCAGTTCCAGTAGAGGGAAATCCGAATGGGTGATACAATTGCCGATTGTTGGCCATTTGCTTGAAGCAGCATTGGAGATTGATAGTAAGTGGAATAATGGAGCAATTCATTCTGCCATGATTTCGTATTCCATGGCTCGAGCAGATTTACAAGGCAGAAACATTGAGGAGGCTACAAAACATTATGAAAATGTAAATGAGCTATCAAATTCTCAAGATTTAAGTGCCCATGTATCGTATGTGGAAAATGTTCTTGTTAATCAGCAAAATCAAAGTGAATTTATATATTTACTGAATAGCGTGATTGATGCTCAAGATACTGTCATAGAAGACTTGGAATTAGGGAATATCATTGCTCGTAAACGGGCACGGTGGTTACTTTCAAGAAAGGATGAATTGTTTTATTAAAATGAAATTATTAATACGTATTATCTGTTGTGTGCTGCTAGTGAGTCAGTTAAGTGCTAAAAAAACAATTATCAAATTAGCCACATTAGTTCCAGAAGGTACAGACTGGCATGGAATGCTCGTGGAAATGGGACAACGTTGGAAAGAAGCAACGGATGGCCAAGTCATTTTGCGTATTTATCCAGGGGGTGTCGTTGGAGATGAAAGAGATATGATTAGAAAAATGAGGATAGGTCAAATGCATGCTGCTGCGATTTCCTCTGAAGGACTCTCTGAAATCAATCCGGCAGTCAGTGGATTTGTTATGCCCCTGATTTTTGATAATTATGACGATGTGGATTGGCTGCGCAGCAAAATGGGTGCTCAATTAGAAGAGGGTATAAGAAAAAATGGTTTTGAATTATTGTTATGGGCCGATGTTGGTTGGGCAAAGTGGTTTACAACCAAACCGATTGTGTATCTCGATGATCTCAAGGGTATGAAAATTTTTACTTGGGCTGGTGATTACCGCACTCAAAATTTATGGGAGAGTGCCGGTTTTCAATCTGTGCCCCTGTCTTCCATAGATGTACTATCTGGATTTCAGACGGGACTGATAGATGCCATAGCCTCAACACCTTTATATGCATTATCTCAACAATGGTTTGGCACTGCCAATTATATGCTTGACATTAATTGGGGTCTGTTAACGGCTGGAGTCATCATCGATAATAGAATCTGGAATCGAATTTCTCCGGAAAATCGAGTAAAAATGAAAGCGATTGCTCACGATATAGGTTTACAACATCAAGCGAATACCAGACATCAAGATAATGAAGCGATTAAAATAATGGAAGAATATGGTTTAACAGTCCATAAGTCTACTCCTGAAGAAAAAGAGAATTGGAAAAAGTATTTAGAATCCTGGTATCCTGAATTACGCGGGAAATATGTGACAGAGGAAATTTTTGATACAGTAATAAAATATATGTCTGAAAAAGATTCGATCGGTGTGGCAAATCAACCATTAGATTAATGGCTCATAATAAAACCCAAAGGAAGTTAAGCTTAAAGTGGGGAGAAGACATTCTGGCATTAACTGTTTTCTTTCTTCTGGCATTTATCCCCTTTTTTGAGACCATATCCAGACTATTTGGAGGGGCAGGTGTACCGGCGTCTCCTGTGCTGGTTCAGCATTTAACCCTTTGGATAGGATTTGTTGGGGCGGTATTAGCCACGCGCCAAAATAGATTATTAGCTCTTTCAATAAAACCTTTATTCAGACCAGATGAAGATTTTTATATTGGAAGATGGTTAGCAAAAAATGTGTCCTTTATTGTCATAATCATGCTCATGTGGGGTAGTTTTAATTTGGTACAAGTTGAATATCAGTATCCTGTCAATATTGCACCGAATATTCCAAGATGGTTTGCCATGAGTATCATGCCGGTTGGATTTGGGTTGATGGCTGTTCAGATATTTTATAGCAGTTTTTCCAATCGGATGCTCCGCAGTGGTATGCTCATGGTGGCTATAATGTGGTGGTTCATTTCTTTATCGGATGCATTTAATGATAATACTTTTATTTTAATCGCAGGGAGTTTAGCGATTCTTATTTCATTATATTATGGAGCCCCGATTTTTATTGGACTCGGGGGAATTGCAGGCTTACTCTTTTGGAGTGAATATATTCCCATCTCCGCAATCCCTGCTGAGACCTATAGAATCGTTGTTTCGCCTTCTCTCCCAACGATACCTTTATTTACACTGGCTGGATATATACTTGCGGAAAGTCATGCATCCACGCGCATTGTAAATTTATTTCGCGTCCTTTTTGGTTGGATACCCGGAGGAACGCCCATAGTCATCGTTTTGTTATGTGGTTTTTTTACCGCCTTAACAGGTGGGTCAGGAGTCACAATACTGGCTTTAGGCGGCATATTATATCCATTACTGCGAAAAGAAGGATATAGTGATTTATTTTCGCTGGGATTAATTACAGTCTCCGGTTCATTGGGATTATTATTTCCCCCAAGTTTACCTGCTATTATATTTGGAGTGACTGCCGGTGTATCTATAAAAGATATTTTTATAGCGGGTTTAATTCCTGGATTTATTCTGATCTTTTCTGTTGCCGGATGGTCAATTCTCCAAGAAAGAAAAAGAAAAAGATTAGTAGATAAAATTTCACTCCCTGATATTTTAAATGCTGTATGGCAAGCAAAATGGGAAATGCTAATCCCGATTATCGTTTTATTTGGTATTTTCAGTGGCTTTACTACATTGGTGGAAACAGCAGCGCTCATCGTGTTTTATGTTTTTATAGTTGAGGTTTTTATTTTCAAAGATCTAAAAATAAGTGATTTCCCAAAAATTGTGTTGGATTGTGCCACATTAATCGGTGGTGTATTAATTATTCTGGGTGTCGCCATGGGATTAACGAGTTATTTGGTTGACGCCCAAATTCCAATTCTATTATTGGGTTGGGTCAAATCAGTGGTCACATCAAAATTTGTATTTCTATTGATGTTAAATATTTTTTTATTGGCCGTGGGTTGTCTCATGGATATTTTTTCAGCCATTATTGTCATCGTACCGCTTATTATGCCTTTAGGAATATATTTTGGTGTCGATCCTGTTCATTTAGCTATTATATTTATTGCTAACCTTGAGCTAGGATTTATTACCCCACCAGTTGGATTGAATTTATTTTTATCTGCATATCGTTTCAATAGAGATATGCCAACTATTTATAAAGCTACTTTACCGTTTTTCGTTGTGCGGTTTATTGTAGTATTACTCATTACATATGTTCCTATTATTTCATTGGGATTGTTGCAATAAATGTGGGAACTATCACTCTCTCTATTCATTTCTTGACTATAGACAAGAGCACTGAATATATTCGCCCTCGTAAAAAGGAGCTTTATCGAAGCTAAATCGTTATTACTTATTAGAGAATAACAAGACAGGTCATTCTGTCGAAAATAGGAGTTTATAACAATGAAACGATTTTTCATGGTCGTGACCATGGCCTTTTTAACATTTTCTAACCCGCTTTATTCCCAAAGTGAGGCTGGAGCTATCTTTTTACTCATATCACCTGGTGCACGCGCTGGAGGAATGGGAGAGGCCCAGGTAGCTGTTGCTAATGATGCATACGCCACTTTTTGGAATCCCGCAGGACTCGCTTTCTTAAAGGGGTCGGAATTGGCACTTATGCATGTGAATTGGCTGCCGAATCTTGCTGATGATATGTTTTACGAATTTTTTGCTTATCGGAAACATATTCCCTATTTGGGCACAATCGGTGGGCATCTGATTTATCTCAGTCTTGGTGAACAAATCAGAATGGGCGAAACGCCGGATGATTATCTGGGAACCTTTACCAGTTACATGATGGCTCTATCCCTGTCTTATAGTTCGTTACTTACTCCCAAAACTTCATTGGGGATTAATGCAAAAGTCTCTTATCAACATTTAACTGAATTTGGCGCTGGGGGAGAAAAGGGGAAAGGAACATCAACAGACTTTGGTTTTGATATTGGATATTTGCACAAAGAATTCTTAACACCTCGCTTAACTATGGGTATGACGGTAACGAATATTGGCCCAAAAGTTTCCTTTATTGATCCGGCGCAAGCTGATCCACAACCTACTAATTTTACTCTTGGACTGAATTATGCAATTGTGAACTCTCAATATAATAAAATTAATATAGTGTATGATGTGGATAAATTGCTTGTAGCAGCCTATCCGGATATGGATTGGGATGGAGATGGATACGTTGGTGGCTTTGACGAATTCGGACATGAGTCAGATAAAAATGCAAGTTACAATAAGAATGGCCAGCAAGAAGTGGCACACTCTGATCCAATTTACATAGGTATTTTTACATCTTGGGTTGATGATTGGTTACTGGGGGGCGATATGGATATGAATGGTTCCAATGATGATTATGACCATATTATTGGCGGGTATGATTGGAATGATACATACGGTGATTCTGAACGCCCTGGGTATGGTAATGGAGAAATTGAGGTTGATGAAGGAGAAATTATACCAACAGAAGGTGATCCTGGATCAACTGGCTGGGGTGCTTATAATGAATATGGTCAGAAAGAAGTTGGAAGTGCTAAAAAACGTACAATAAAGAATGAACTTGACAAGCTGATCCATAATTTTGGTGTTGAATACTGGTATGGACAATATTTTGCACTTCGCGCCGGATATCTTTATGATAAAACTGGAAAGATTATGAATCCCACATTTGGTGTAGGATTACGATTCGCAAATTATGGTTTTGATTTTGGGTATATTTCAGGAGAGCCTGATCATCCATTAGCAAACACGATGCGTTTTTCCCTGAATATGGAATTCTAAAATTCCCTATTCTGCATATAAGAATACTTCCACAATGAAACATTTACTTTTATCATTCATCGCATTGATGATGTTATCGCCAATATCTGCAGATATTACGGGCGATATAACATTAAAGATCATTAGAGTCTCATTTGTTGAAGATGAACTGGATGGAACCTCTGGTAATGGCAATTTTTTATTTTCACCTGAATTTGATACATGTGCTGTTTACACAATCGACCCGACCCCTCATGATAAATCCTATTTTGAATCCCAGTTGATAGCGGTTGATAATTATTTCAGATCGGTATCTTATGGAAAATTCGGATTTGATCTTGATAATTCAGTTATCTATCCTGTAGATGATGAAAGTAGTTATGTTTTAAGCCATACGATGAATTACTACCATCCGTATGCAGAAGATGATTTTCATGAAGAACGCATTACTGAATTATTTATTGAATCCATAAAAAAAGCATATTCTAAAGATGGAATTGAATTTTCTGATGATGATTTAGTTGTCGTTGTACATGCAGGAATCGGTCAGGACTTTGCCTTGCCGTTTCTTGATCCGACTCCGGAAGATATTCCTTCAACATATATTGATGCAGATATGTTGGCAACTTTTAACGAAGGACCTGTATCTTTTGGTAAATCCACTGTTTCACACGGTATTATTATTCCAGAGACACAAAATCATCTTCTTTTTGATATTGCGGAACAAATGTTCTCCGGTTCTGAAACGCCGTGTGAGTATCAGTTTGGTTTAACAGGAACATTTGCACTTATGGTTGGTTTTGCCATCGGACTTCCGCCATTATGGGACACTGAATCAGGTCAGAGCGGAATTGGCGTCTTTGGGTTAATGGATCAGGGTTCCAATAACGGCCGCGGTTTGATTCCTTCACCGCCAAATGCATGGACAAGAGTGTATGCCGGTTGGGAAGACCCCATTATAGTAAAACCGGGGTCAAACGTTAATTTACCCAGCCGTTCTGAAGAGAATGTTATACAAATTGATATTAACGATAATGAATATTATTTAATCGAAAATCGAACAAACTGGTTTCGCACAGGTGTTTCCATCGATTCTTCTCGATATTTGATGTATGAACAGAGTGGTGATGAAAAACGATATCCGCCATTAGTGGAAGTGTTATTCGATTCTGTCTTAACAGAAGAGCAAATAAATATAAATGGTATAGTTACATCTGTTCCTGATTATGATTTAGGCTTACCTGCATCAGGACTTTTAATTTGGCATATTGATGAAAATCGCATTAATTCAGGACTTTCTTCATATTCAGTAAATGGAAACCGTGAAAAACGCGGTATAGACTTGGAAGAGGCTGATGGGGCACAAGATATCGGCTATCCAAATATATTCCTCTTTTCTGACCCAACAGGCGGTTATTTTGGTGATATGTGGTTCCAAGGCAACCCGGAATACGAAAGTCTCTATCCGGATTTTGAAGGAGAATCAATCGAATTTGGACCTTTTACATACCCCAATACGAAAAGCAATGATGGTGCAACAACATATTTGAATATAAGCAATATCGGTTTGCCCGGTGATACGATGTCATTTTCTATTACGAATGCAATGCTTGCGGATGGATTTCCAGATACATCTTTGCATATTGGTTTGATTTACGATTTTGATTATGATGGGACAATGGAAATTATTGGTGGAAAAGATAGTTTATGGATTGCACAAGAGGGGGATATACTAAATCGGGTTTCTTTTTATTATACTGAAAACGAAGTTTATGATTTTTCATTTGGTACCTTCGATTCAAAAGAAAGCCTCATTGTTTTTGAACGAGACAGCAATTCTACAATAGGCTCCTATTTTTCTTGGGATTCTGGCACGAAGTCAATGGTGTTAGAGGAACAAAATACATTTAATACCGGTCACGTATTATTCATTAATGATTCAACCGGAAACCATCAATATTTGCTCGATCCGTCAGAATGGTCGTTACCGACATGGGTGATGAATGATGATGGTAGTATTGATAGTTTAGATAGAGGAAACTGGATCTCCGCTGCGGACCTAAATCTGGATGGAATTTCTGAATATTTATCGACTGATAAAACTGGAAATCTATCAGCAAAATATTTGAATCATATCACATTTTCAGGCTTTCCACTCAACTCTATTACTAATGGTCAAACAGCGTTAATTAAAAATCTCTATGGTGATGATCATCCTGAAATTATCGTACAAAATACAGAAGGTGAAATTATTGTTATCAATTGGCATGGCAAGATCGAATATCGATTAACGGATTATGGGAAACTTGTCTGTTTGAGTGAATATGAGGGACGAAGTGCCATTGTAACTGAATCTGCCATCTGGCTTTTTGATGAAACAAGTGAGAATTATGGTAATGAGTGGATATCTACTCACTATGATTTTGGTAATACACGTACATTGCGTTTGAATATCCCAAAGCTAGCCCCTGAAGAATCTTTATTCGATAAAGATAAAACATACGCTTATCCCAATCCAGCTTATGATGGAACTGTGAAATTGCGTATTGCTGTGGAATCTGCAGAAAAAGTGGAAATCATGATCTATGATTTTGCAGGATATTTTGTCAAGAGATTTGAAACAGATATAATTCCTTCCACTATTCATGAAATAAACTGGAATATAAACGATCTTGAGTCTGGCGTTTACTTCGCCAATGTAAAAGCAACAAAAGGCAATGAGACTGATTCGAAAGTCCTCAAAATCGGTATAATCAAATAACCATGTATCGTTTGATTTATATCTTCATTCTTGCAATGATCACTACAAGTGTCTTTGGTCAATTTCGATATAACCATCCTGAAATTGATTGGCAGACGTTTGAAACAGAGCATTTCCAGATTCATTTTTATAATGGTACGGAAGGAACAGCACGTGAAGGTGCTTTTGTTGCAGAACAAATATATCCTCTTGTCACCGGCTTATACGATTATGAACCGCCAACCAAAACAGATATCATATTTACCGATGTTGATGATATTTCCAACGGCGCAGCGTATTATTATGACAACAAAATTATTATTTGGGCATCTCCGTTAGAATTCGAATTGCGGGGCAGTCATCGTTGGCTGCAAAATGTCATTACCCATGAATTCACTCACATTGTCTCATTGCAAAAAGCGATGAAAGCCGGATTAAAATTCCCGGGAGCTTATTTTCAATGGATGGGTTATGAAGATGAAAAACGGAAAGATGTGCTATACGGTTTTCCACAATCAATTGTGAGCTATCCACTTCCCGGAACAGCAGTTCCACCATGGTTGGCTGAAGGTACAGCGCAATATATGTACGAAGGAGCGGATTGGGATCATTGGGATACGCATCGGGATATGATTCTCCGCGATAGAACATTGAATAATAAATTACTTACCTTTACAGAAATGAACACTTTCGGTAAAAAGGGAATCGGCAATGAGTCAACGTATAATTCCGGTTTTGCTATGTGTCGTTATATCGCCGGGAAATACGGATCTGAATCATTAAAAAATATAATGGTGGAGTTATCGAAACCATTCGAGTTTTCCATTAGTAATGCTATTAGAAATACAATCGGAATAAATGGGAATGATCTGTATTCTGACTTTAAAAATATGTTAGAGAAACGATATGAATTTTTGACTGAAAGTGTTCAAAAGAACGAAATGTCCGGTCAAATTATTGAAGATGGTGGATCGGCAAACTTGCATCCAAAATGGTCACCGAATGGAAATATGGTTGCGTATATTTCTAATAAGGAGAATGACTATTTCGGACAGACTGATTTATTTATTTTCAATATGGATACTAAAACAACTAAAAAAATTGAAAGTGGTGCTCTGTCAGCTCCATATTGGCATCCTTCAAAAAATGTGATTTATTATACAAAAAAATCACCCATACCAAATAAACACGGCTCCAAGTTTTTTGACGTTTATATGTATGACCTGGATAAAAAGAAAGAAACTCGTATCACCAAACATCAAAGAGCATATAATCCTGTTTTTATCGAGAAAGATAGTTCAATCGCGTTTTTATCAACGTACGATGGCGGGCAAAATATTTTTCGATTAAACCTGGAAAAAAATACAATTCAGAAAATGACTTCCTACGAAGACCGCTCTATTTTAAGTAGTTTACATTACGATGTGGTGAATGAAAGATTAATATTTAATCGAACTCAAAACCATTATCGAGATACATATTTTCTATCTTTAAGCGATTCTTCTACAGGAGAATTATTATCTAGTCCGCTTTGGGATGAACGGGATGCAGTATATATAAATAATCAATTGATCTATTCTGATGATCGTTCAGGAATATTTAACCTCTTTCTGATCGATGAAAAAACGATGGAGCAATCGTACATAACAAATGTAACGGGCGGTGCCTTTATGGCTGATATAAACGATCAGGGAGAAGTAGTTTATTCTCTTTATGAAAATGGTGTTTATAAAATCGCATTTATTGACTCGATACATGTGATAGATGAGCAGAATGTTGGCTATTCACCCACATATTTTATTAAGAATGAAATCCTATCAGATGTAATGGATTCTGAATATATATCAGAATCAAAGACATATATGGATGATTTCACTACTATGTTTGTTTTACCTAGGGTTATGGTTGATTATGAAACAATAAAGCCAGGATTCTATTTTTATTCTTCAGAAGTATTGGAACGTCTTAATGTGTTTGGAGGCGCGTCAATAAACAAAGTAATGGATGTTGATCTATTTTTCATTTTTGAATTCAAACGATTTTACCCTACTCTTTTTGCAGAAGTGTTTTATTTAACACGAAACATACAACAATCCAATTTTTATACATCCTACGAAATAGATGATAATCTGAAATTCAGGTTAACCCAATTCAATGCAGGAATGCGCTTTCCTTTATTCGGAATGACTCAAATGGAATTAATTTCATCCTGGCAGGTTTACCGGGCATTTGTAAAGGAAACGATTCCACTGGAAAATCTCATGGCGGGTGTGGCGTATGATTATTATCGCGGTTGGATTAATGGCTTGAAATGGGAATTGAATAATGTGAAAAGATTGGCTGATAGCAATATTAATCCTTCGAAAGGCTATGCAATTCATTTTTCAGCGATGTATGAAAAAAATGACTTTATTACAGGTTTAAATTTATCTGATGCCGGAACATTGACTGCGGAATTTGCAGATAACAACACATGGCGAATAAATATTGATGGGAGTTATCATATCTCCATTCCTTATACAAATCGCTGGACATTATCCTTTGGAACGCAATTGGGTTGGATAACCAATAACGATGTGGATCCTTTTTTTAATTTCTTTGGTGGCGGTATGATTGGAATGAAAGGTTATCCATTTTACAGTATTGAAGGAACCAGACAGCTTATTAATGAAATTATATTTCGAGTACCCTTGTTTTCACAAAAACACATTCAATTAGGATGGTTTATTTTACAAAATAGTGTTTTAGGCTTTGTCTATCAAAAGGGAAATACTTGGAAAGGCGATTTTGACTCATCAGAATTTAAAAATTCTGTTGGAATTCAATGGCGGTTTAATGGCTTCTCTTTTTATAACTTCCCGACTGCATTAGAGCTTGAAATGCACCGAGGACTAAACGTTTTTGATAAAAAGGTAAATGATGATGTATTTTCTTATGGAAATGAAAATAGAATTTATTTCAAACTCTTATTTGGATTTTGATCATGATTAGAATAATAATACTCATACTTTTCAGTGTGTATTTAACAGCTGGGGATCTCTATTTATTTAATGATCGTTTTCAGCCGTCATTTCGTATCAATACATTTGTTGATAATTATGCAATGTTAGATACTTCGGATCTTAATGAAACAGACACAACAGAGTTAGTTAATTATCCGGCAAAGCCCATGCTGTATTCTCTTCTTCTTCCAGGATTAGGGCAGTATAAAAATGGTGATCCTCTTTGGAAGTCTGCGATATTTGTTGGAGTGGAACTGGCATCAATTGCCGGGTGGGTCCAATGGAGCAAACAAGCAGAGGATATCCGCAATCAATATGAACAATTTGGGGATTCACATTGGACTCTAAAAAGCTGGGTAGAGAATACGCTATTGAACCCAATTACAGGGCTTGTTCAATATGATGATTTTCAGTTAGACGGTACACATAAGCTATCTTTGCATTTATCGGGTATATTAGCTGAAAATTATGGTGAGTTTGTTTCGTCGGATTCTTTAGTAAGTCACCCAGAATGGATTTATTCAGATGACCTTACGCTGAGTAAAGATCAGCATTTTTATGAGAATATTGGTAAATATGATCAATTTGTTGGTGGCTGGGATGACATTGAGCAATGGTATGTAAAGGAAAAGACAGTTGAGGACACAATAGAAATAATATTGATGACACCTAATAAGAATGATTATATCGTTGAACGTGGTAGGAGCAATGAATTTTTACAAATGGTGAATTATGCGATTACAGCCATAATGTTTAATCACGTTATTAGCGGATTAGAAGCTGTTTTTACAAATCAGCGACAGGCACGGGATAAAGCACAAAAATCAAAAACAGATGTTGGATTATATTATGATCCAAGAAATAAATACGGTATCGGTGGAATTTCAGTCTCTTATGAATGGTAAAGGAAAAATGAAAATACAATTAAACATTATATTAATATTCACTCTGTTATTCACTGCATGTTCTTCTTCAAAACCGCAGGAAGACTTGGATCTTCAAATACAGTTTGACAAGGCATTGAAATCATTAGAAAAGAAACGTTATTTACGTGCGCAAGAAGAGTTTTATACAGTCTCAATAAAAGGATTGCATACAGACATAGGCGATGATGCGCAATTCTATTTAGGTGAATCATATTTTTTAAATAAAGAATACGTGTTGGCTATAGCTGAATACGATCGTTTGATCAGACGAATGGGTTTTAGTGAATTTGTGCAAAAGGCCCGTTGGCGAGTATGTCAATGTTATGTTAAACAATCACCAAAGTATTATCATGAACAAAATTCCACTGATAATGCTTTAAGCAAACTTCAGGAATTTGTGGATGATTATCCAAATTCCGAACTTGCCGAAGAAGCTATTGAAACCATCGGTGAGTTGCGGGATAAACTTGCAAAAAAATTGTATGAAACTGGTCGCCTGTACATTAAAATGGATGAGTATGAATCAGCAATTATTGCATATCAGGATCTTCTGTCAAAATACTATGATACTGATTTCGTGAGTGATTCTCATGTTCAGATTATTAAGTGCTTTAAACGATCGGGGGAATTGGACAAAGCTAAAGAATATTATTTTGACCATAAGAAGCAAATCATAAAGGCCGATCAATTGGCGAAAGCTGAAAAATTAATTAATAGCGATCGATAATCTATAATGAAAAAAGTATGTCTTTTTGGCGGCACTTTTGATCCGCCGCACATTGGT
>CAZIFK010000066.1:0-12767 GCA_964538995.1 uncultured bacterium | reverse complement strand
CTGATTATATCGTAACTCAAATGTTCTTTGAAAATAAGAATTATTTTGAATTTGTAAATAAAGCAAGGGCAATTGGCATCGATATTCCAATTATACCGGGACTGAAAATCTTGACATTAAAACGACATTTAGATATTATTCCAGAAAACTTCTTCGTGCAGATACCAGATTCGCTTGTTAATCAAGTTGAAGATGCTAAAACGGATAATGAAGTGAAAAAAATTGGTTTACAATGGGCAGTTAACCAGACGAAAGAATTATATGATGCCAATGTTCCTTGCATTCATTTTTATATCATGCAATCTGCAACTCAAGTTGTCAATGTTGTGAAAGACTTCGTATGATGTTTTTACAACGATTCAAGGAACACGTTTCAGAAAAAAAGCTGATTACAATAAATGACCATGTTCTGATGGCTGTCTCTGGCGGCGTAGATTCGATGGTACTCTGTCATTTGATAATACAGTTAAAATCTGAGTTCAATCTGAAATTGTCTGTGATACATATTCAACATCATTTAAGAAAAGATGCTGAATTAGATGCACAATTAGTGAAATCATTTTGTAAAAAGAATAAATTAGCATTTTTCAGGGAAGATATTGATCCTTTAATCAAACAAAAGAATCAAAGTATTGAAGCATGGGCACGTAAAAATCGATATAATCTTTTTAATAAATTAAAAGAGGAGATACGTGCTGACAAAATTATTACCGGCCATCATGGTGATGATCAAATTGAGACAATTCTCCTGCATATTGCTGATGGTTCCGGGGTGGATGGATTACGTGGCATTCGTGAACAAATGAATAATGTTATTCGACCAATGTTACCATTCTCACGAAAAGAAATCGAAGCGTATGCTGTAGAAAATAAAATTCAATTTAGGGAAGATTACACAAATGATGATCTTTCCCATCCTCGGAATTATTTACGGAAAAAAGTCATCCCGAATTGGAAGCAACAAACACCCCATTTAATATCATCAGTTCAAATTTTGACAGAAAATGTAAATGAAACAAATGATGTCTTGGATTTTTTACTTAATAAATCAATTGATGATTATGTTGAATTTGAGAGCAAAGAGAGAATGATAATTAAACTGGATAATTATAAAAATGAACCTTTTTCATTCCACAGTTTCCTGATCAATTATCTTATCGGGAAAAATGATTTATGGCGCCGGCATGACTGGAACAATTTGAAACAGTTTATTCAACACGGAGAAACCGGCGCTGTCATATCTATCCACAATTATAAATTGTTAAAAGATCGCAACCGAATTATCATTCAAACAGACATTCAATCAGATGAAAATGTGTACTCCGTCCATGTTGGAGATGAACTTGCTACTGATCATTTCGCTTTTTCATGGACATCCACAAAATCTTTTCATGTTCAATCATCAAATCATCGTTATGAAACAGTCGATGCTGAAAAACTGGGTCAAAACATGCAATTACGTTTATGGCAAAGCAGTGACCGGTTTCAACCGCTGGGAATGAAAGGTCATAAGAAAATGAGTGATTTTCTCATTGATAGTAAAGTGGATCGTTTTCAGAAAAATAATCAATTCGTTTTGGCAGAAAAGAATGAAGTTCTTTGGGTTTGCGGTCAGAGAATAAGTGATAGAGTTAAAGTAACTGAAAACACGAGTCAATTGGCGGAACTTTCGTTTAGAAAGGTTGTAGGTTAATCATGGATTTTCATGGTTACACATTAACCCCTGTAATAGCGAAAGAAGAAATTCAAAATCGCATTTCTGAAATTGCAGCAGAACTTTCAGACAAATTTCAAGATGAAGTCCCCATTCTTATTGGTGTATTAAACGGCAGTTTTATTTTTATGGCTGATTTAATTCGAGCTCTGGATATTGACTGTGAAATGGATTTTATCAAACTGGCCAGCTATCATGGTGATAAATCAACAGGTACTGTTCGATTACGGAAAGATATTTCTGCTGAAATTACAGGAAGACATGTCATTATCATTGAAGATATTATCGATTCCGGTTTAACCATAAAATTCATAAAAGATCGTATGAATGATGCGAATCCTAAATCTCTAACCATTGTTACATTATTACTAAAGCCGGATATCGCCAAACTCGATTTTCCTATTGATATAGTAGGGTTTGAAATTGCACCGGAATTTGTTGTAGGATACGGGTTGGATTTTGACCAGAAAATGCGCCATTTACCGGCCATTTATCGATTAGAAAAGGAATAAAATGTATTTCGAAAAACATACTTCGAATAAAAAGGGAAGCAAAAAACCAACTCAGCTGAAAGGCAAAAGGCCTGTTCAGGGAAAGAAAGTCGATAATAAGAAAAACGAATTTGAATGGAAGCGCGCTGGAAAAACATCCATGATCTGGCTGTTAATATTAATGGCAGCTATTTTTCTATCGGGTATATTTACATCCACTGAACAATCAGTCGAAATTCAATATTTTCAATATCAGGAATTTTTAGAACAACGATTAATAGCCAATGCTAATATCATTGAAAATGTTTTTTATGGCGAATTTTCCACTCCACAATCTATAAAAACAAAAGTGGGCATTATGGAAAATGTGTCCAAGTTTCATGTCATTCTCCCATTCATTGACAGAGAAGAGAAGGCTGAATGGGATACATTTGGTGTCATTTACAATTTTAAAACTAAATCCGTTGATTGGACCAGTTATTTTCTGAATATGCTCCCTTGGATTTTGCTCATAGGCA
Source organism: uncultured bacterium (assembly GCA_964538995.1). Lineage (GTDB taxonomy): Bacteria > Fidelibacterota > Marinisomatia > Marinisomatales > TCS55 > JADFRD01. The sequence goes on along the minus strand of CAZIFK010000066.1, from coordinate 10,044 downwards.
TTTGGATATTTTTTATTCGTCGTATGCAAGGTGGCGGTGGTGGAATGAAAAATATTTTCAACTTTGGGAAAAGCAAAGCCAAAATTTGGACGTCTGATATGCCTAAAATCACGTTTGATGATGTTGCTGGTTGTGTAGAAGCAAAAGAAGAATTGAAAGAAGTAATCGAATTTTTAAAAAAGCCCAAACGGTTTCAAAAATTGGGAGCCAAGATCCCAAAAGGTGCATTATTAATAGGACCTCCGGGAACGGGAAAAACGCTTTTAGCCAGGGCGGTCGCCGGAGAAGCAGGGGTACCTTTTTTCAATTTAAGTGGTGCGGAATTTGTGGAGATGTTTGTGGGTGTCGGTGCATCCCGTGTCCGAGATCTTTTCGAGCAGGCCAAGAAAAACACTCCCTGTATTGTTTTTATTGATGAGTTGGATGCTGTTGGTCGCCATCGTGGCGCCGGTCTTGGCGGAGGCCATGATGAACGTGAGCAAACTTTAAACCAGCTCTTGGTGGAAATGGACGGTTTTAATTCCGATCAAATGGTCATTGTATTGGCTGCAACAAACAGACCCGATATATTAGATCCTGCGTTATTAAGACCAGGAAGATTTGATCGTCAGATTGTTGTTGATGTTCCTGACCTTAATGGCAGACTGGGTATTCTAAAAGTTCATATCAAAAAGATTGTAATAAATAAGCGTAAAGTGAATCTGGAAACTTTAGCCAGGGGAACGCCGGGTCTTGTAGGTGCGGATTTAGCCAATTTAGTGAACGAAGCAGCCTTATTAGCAGCAAGAAAGAGAAAATCCTTTGTGGATATGGAAGATTTTGAGGATGCAAAAGATAAAGTACTTATGGGTATCCAACGCAAAAGTATGATTCTTTCCGACGAAGAAAAAAATGTGACTGCTTATCATGAATCCGGACATACATTAGTCGCTACATTAATACCTGGCGCAGACCCCATCCATAAAGTAACAATTATTCCCCGCGGGCGGGCCTTAGGTATCACAGCTCAATTACCGATTGATGAGAAGCATAATTACTCACGCGATTATATCGAAGGTCGCTTGGCAATCTTGATGGGCGGACGGGCAGCTGAACAGCTCATTTTCAAGGAACGAACAACAGGCGCAGGGGATGACATTGAAAAAGCCACTTCCATTGCCAGAAAGATGGTTTGTGAATGGGGCATGAGTGATGCACTTGGACCCATGACCTTTGGTAAAAAGAATGAAGAAGTTTTTCTTGGGCGTGAGATTCAGACCCATCGTGATTTCAGCGAATCTACAGCCAGGATGATTGATGAAGAAGTGGTGCGGATTATTCGTAAGGCTCAAAGTACCTCATCGAGTATTTTGGAAGAAAATATAACCACTCTCCACACCATGGCAGAGGGTTTATTGAAATATGAAACATTGGACAGTAAAGACATCAATAGAATCCTAGAAGGGAAGAAATTAATACGTCCGAAAAATGGCAAACGTCGCAAAAGAATAACGAGACCGCGCAGAAAGCCACAAACTCAAAAATCATTTTCAGAAAAAAGTCCAATTAAACCAAATGATTCTGCGACTTCAAAAAAAAATATTAAAAAATCATAATTTGCTGAACGGGAGCTATCAGCGGATAAAATACTACGCATGAAATCTCCAAAACGGATAGGAGATACTATTTAATTCATGGCGCTTCCATCCAATTGGCAAAATTTACATATTTCGAATTCACCGACATTCATCATGGGTATTTTGAATGTTACCCCTGATTCATTCAGTGATGGAGGACAGTTTATAAATGCGGATGAAGCTGTAAATCATGCATTTCAAATGATAGAAAAAGGCGCTGATATTATTGATATTGGTGGTGAATCTACCCGACCGGAAGCTGATCCGGTTTCCTTGGAAGAGGAATTACACAGAGTGATACCTGTAATTGAATCTATCCGATTAAATTCTGAAATGTGTATTTCCATCGATACATATAAAGCTGATGTGGCTGAAAAAGCCATTACTGCCGGTGCAGATATTATCAATGATATCAGTGGGCTGCAGTTCGATAATCGTATGAAAGATGTAGCACGCAACATGGAAGTTCCTATTATAATTATGCATATAAAAGGCTCACCAAGAGATATGCAAAAGAAACCTCACTATGATGATTTGATGGAGGAAATGGTTGTATATTTTAAGGAACGTTTAGAGTTTTGTGACCGAAATGGGATTAAAAATGAAAATATCATTCTCGATCCGGGAATTGGTTTTGGAAAAAGACATAAGGATAATTTTGAATTGTTGCGAGAACTAGACCATATTAAAAGCCTTGGCTTTCCAGTTTTGACAGGACCATCCCGTAAATCGTTTATTGGGAAAACCTTGGATTTACCGGCTGAAGACCGCTTGGAAGGAACAGCGGCAGCGGTGACAGCTTCTATTTTGAATGGAGCAAAAATTGTACGTGTACACGATATAAAAGAAATGAAACGAATAGCAATAATCGCAGATGAGATTCGAGGGTTGGCCTGATGGATTTATTCAAAATCGGTTTTCTCACAGTATCACTCATCGACGTGATTGATTTGATTTTAGTGAGCTGGCTGTTTTTTAAAATCTATCAGTATTTTAAAGAAACCAGAGCAGGGCAAATGCTCGTAGGACTTGTTATATTACTGATTGCATCTTTTATTTTTAATGCGATTGGTTTAAGTGCATCATCGTGGTTGGTAAATCAATTTCAGACGGTTTGGGTCGTGGCATTTGTTATTTTATTTCAACCGGAATTACGCAGACTGCTTATTTATATTGGACAAACACGATTTTTTCAAACCATTTTCCGCATGGGAACATCAAAGTCCATAGAAGAATTGGTGAATGCCATTAATCAGCTTATTGAAAACAAATGGGGAGCTCTCATTATCATCCAAAGGGAAACGGGAATGCGCGCTTACAAAGAAGCAGGAACACAACTTAAAGCCGAAGTCTCATCCGCGTTGATACAATCTATCTTTAACCCAAAATCACCTCTTCATGATGGAGCAATCATTATCCAGAATGAAATTATTGAATCGGCTGCCTGTATTTTACCTTTAACAGAAAGCAGTATGGTGGATCCAGCCATGGGAACGCGCCACCGGGCAGCATTGGGCATCACGGAAGAAACGGATGCCATTGCCATTGTTGTTTCGGAAGAAAAACAACGTATATCAGTTGCGGAGGATGGCCGTTTTATGAATATTGGTATGGATGAAATGGAACTGCGTCGGTTTCTGAATGAACAACTTTTTATGTCGTCCGGGGATTAATGCAAGCCATTACCGGTGATACATGGCTTTATGCCTTGTTAAGCGTATTAATCGTCAGTCTTATTTCACTGGCTGGAGTAGTAACTTTATCCTTTTCCCGCAAATTTCTGAACCGAATTATTCTTTTTTTGGTGAGTTTTGCTGTGGGCGGCCTTTTGGGCGGAGCGTTTATCCATTTACTGCCGGAAGCCTTCGCTTCTGATTTGAACACCTTGACGGTGTCCGGCGCTGTTTTATCAGGGATTGTACTCTTCTTCGTATTGGAAAAATTCTTACGCTGGCGACACTGCCATCACGAGACCACGGAAGAACATATTCATCCTGTAGTACCCATGAATATTTTTGGCGATGCCATGCACAATTTTATTGACGGTATTCTGATTGCTGTTTCGTACGCAGTGAGTATTCCATTGGGTTTCGCTACGACTGTTGCAGTTCTACTCCATGAAATACCCCAGGAAATTGGCGATTTCGGCATTTTGGTTCATGGTGGATTGACTGTGCGAAAGGCATTATTGTTTAATTTTGCTTCTGCCCTTACATCATTCATCGGTGTTGTATTGGCACTTATGATTGGCTCAGCAGTGGAAAATTTTACACTTTATCTATTACCGCTCACAGCAGGAGGGTTTATTTACATTGCCGGATCAGACCTCATCCCGGAACTTCATGATGACACGGATATAACTTCGTCCATAATTCAATTATTGGCTTTGCTTGGCGGAATTGCAATTATGTTCGGTTTGACGGCTGTTTTTTAAAGTCTTTCATGTTTAAAAAATTATAAATTCAATCATGGAATTAACAGACTTAAAAGACCGCTACTCATCAGCGGAAACCAAACACCATGAACTCCGGAGGCATCTTTGACCTTGAGTCAAAGAAAACAGAATTAGAAAAACTTCGCCTGAAATCCGGCGCTCCGGATTTTTGGAATGACAATAATGCCGCTCAGGCAACCCTAAAAAAAATCTCCCTGTTCGAAAAAGAACTCACCCTGTGGACAGATCTGGAAACGCGCCACGGTGATGTGGAGGTATTACTGGAGTTTGCTGAAAGCGGCGATGCAGAATTGGAGGAAGTGGCCGAAGAACTTCAATCTTATACAAAAATCATAGAAGAAGTAGAATTAAAAATGATTCTGGGCGATAAACAAGATACCCAGGACGCCATTGTGACCATTCACCCGGGAGCAGGAGGCACAGAAAGCCAGGACTGGGCAGAAATGCTCTATCGAATGTATTCCCGATGGGTGGAGAAGAAAGATTTTAAAAAAGAATTGATGGATTACCAACCCGGAGATGAAGCAGGGCTGAAAGATGTGACCTTTGAGGTAAAAGGAGATTATGCTTATGGCTTATTGAAAGCAGAAGCAGGTATTCATCGCTTAGTTCGCATTTCACCTTTCGATTCCAATAGCCGCCGCCATACGTCTTTTGCATCCGTATTTGTTTACCCCAGCAGTGATGAAGAGATTGAGGTTGAAATTGATACTAACGATCTACGGATCGATACCTATCGAGCCAGCGGTGCTGGCGGACAGCATGTGAATAAGACTGATTCAGCCATTCGAATTACCCATATTCCTACGGGTATAGTTGCGCAATGCCAGAATGAACGCTCCCAGCACAAGAATAAAGCTTCGGCTATGAAAGTGTTAAAAGCACGGCTGCATCAATTGGAAGTTGAAAAAGAGAAAAAAACCATGCAGAAACTGGAAGATACCAAACTGGATATTGGCTGGGGAAGTCAGATTCGATCCTATGTATTTCATCCCTACAATATGGTGAAGGACCACCGTACTAAAGAAGAGACGGGGAATATTTCAGCTGTGATGGACGGTGCTCTTGATAATTTTATCCGAGCGTTTTTGTTGAGTAAATTGAGATAGTAAACAAATGCGAAATTTTGCAAATGTGCAATATATTAACTAGTTATATGGGATTAATATGAAAAAGGAAACAATATTTAAAACAATACTACTTTTAATTTTATCTGTTAATTCTTGCACAATTCCCAAGGACAAATATAGATTATGAAAAGCAGTATGCTCTGGTTTATAAAAACATTGCTAAAGGTAACCATATAAGGATTTTGAATTTTGATGCTTTATTTGCTTTCAATATTTATAGAAAAACCGTGGACGGCAATGATTTTAAATTAATAACAACTATTAAAAGGCCATCCTTACCCCTTCGATGTAATTTTACACAATGGGGGGTGGAATGGACTGATCCAGATTATAATTTATTAGAAACTAAATATAAAATAATTGCACTTGATAGTAATGGAAATGAATTATAGTGCTTAAACAAATAATATCCATTCCGGATAATGGAAATTGGAAAGTTATTGAAACTCCGAATGATTAATAATTTTATTGCATTTAATCCACCTTGTATCCACTATCTTTTATACACAAGACAAGGAATAATTTGAATTATTGTGTTTAATTATTATTCATATTGAGTTTTACAAAATTTACTATAAGAGAAAAAATTGCCCCGTCATTTATGTCGTGGATAAAGTGATCAACCAACAAATGGGATTTATCCCAAAAGAAAAGAGATGTTATGCCATATATTAAAGTCTGGATTTATTTTGTTTAGGCAACAAAAAGTAGAAAACCTCTCCTGACTTCCGCACTTTTGAATAATTTGATTTTCCATTCCTCTAACGTCAATAATATTAAGATTTAATATATCCGTTTTTGTCATATTGGGTGTCCCGGCAGATTAACTGCCTATTGAAAAGCCAAATATTGAACACCTAACGGAGTTCGGTAACCGTTCATTTTAAGTTCTATAGACATAGAACCCCTCCGGGGTTATAAACAGACTCCGTTAGGATTCTCATATCTATAGTACTTAAATGGAAAATAATGACCAACTCCTATAGGAGTTGAATATTTTAGTGGAAATATCTACATGACAGCTTATATCTTCTGATCCTTGAATAAAATTATGCTAAATATGGCATAATGTAGGAATTTGAGCTTGGGTGTCCCCACGCGGAAGACAGGAAAAAGTAGAAAACCACTGATAACCAAAGGAGTGAAGAAACCTCTGATCAACCATATTTATGAAAATGCAAAATCAAAGGATATTTATATTAATGAAATGAATGGTGGTAAAGAGCATCTCCACCTTCTAGTCTCCCTTGGGGCATCTCAATCTATTTCAAAAATCGCGCACTTATTAAAAGGCGAATCTTCTAATTGGGTAAATAAAAACAAACTGACAAAAAATAATTTTGAGTGGCAGGATGAGTATTTTGCTGTTTCCGTTAGTGAATCTCTTGTCGCCAGTGTGAGAAAGTATATACAAAACCAAAAAGAACATCTTAGAATAAAACCTTATCTGAAGAATATCAGGAGTTTTTTGATAAATATGGATTTTCTGAATAATGGGGCTAAAGCCCGGGTTCTTCCCCAATCTATACCCCGACATAAATGTCGGGGTAATTGAATTAAGTCAATTATTTGAATACAACAGTAAAACAGTATTCTTCAGGTTTGGATTTACTGGATAGGCTTTCCGTCGGTATCGAGTAAAATCGGATCTCCAAAACCAAGGGATTTCATCCCTTCAAGCTGCGTTGCTGCATCTCCTACAACCAAATAAATCATTTCGTCCGGACGAATTAGTTTTTGTGCCAATTCATTGTGGCTTTCTACAGTCATCTTCCTTACTATTTTTTCTTGATCTTTGATATAGTCAAAAGGAAAGCCATAAGTAGCGATATTATCTATCATTCCACGAAGGGCACCTAAAGTTTCAAAACGGCGGGCATTGGATTTTAGTAGGACATTTTTAGTGAAATCCAAATCGTCTTCAGCGATTGGCTCTCCATAGTTCGTCATCAGGTCTTTAAAAATATTGACGGACTCTTCGGTTGTGTTTGACCGTACGGCAGAAGAAGCAGTGAATTTTCCTGGGAATTTTGTACTGCTAAAACGTGTGCGAGCACCGTATGTGTAGCCTTTTTCCTCACGTAGAACCAAATTAACATCACCGCTGAAATTCCCACCCAGCTTCATATTCATCACTGTCGCCGGAAAAAAGTCTGGATCGGTTCGTGCTAACCCCAGATATCCGATACGTATTTCAGATTGCTTGGCGTTGGGAACATCAACAAAATACACTTTGGGATTATTGTCAGGCGTCGGTATTTCATATTCTGGAAAAACCACATCTTTGACTTCCCATTTGTCCACTAGACCTCTAAAGGCTTTGACGGCCACACTACGATTAATATCGCCAACAATGCTTATCGTCGCCAGATCAGCTGAAAAATTGGCGACATAGTAGTTTTTCAAATCATCCAGTTCAATGGATTCCACGGATTCAACCGAACCAGATATTGAATTGGCTAAAATATGGTCGCCGTAAATCAATTTGTTATATACATTGGATGCAATGGAAGAAGGAACCGCCCCGCGGCGTTTAATGGATTCAGCCGTTTCTCTTTGGATGCGGTCAAATTCCGTTTCATCCCAACGGGGCTCAAACAGGATTTCTTCCACCAATGCCAAGGAAGCGTCAAAATTCCGTTTTAATGTTGTGACTTCTATACTGATGGATTGTTTCCCCGTATACATATAAATAGATGAACCCAGGGCATCAATCGCTTCTTCAAGTTCAACCGGAGTTTTATTGGCGGTTCCTTCCATCATCATATCTGTAATGAGGTTCGCGACTCCCACTTTATTTGGATCATCTAAAAGCATTCCACCCTTAATTTGAATGCCGAAATTGATTAGCGGTAGTTCATCATGTTTCGCGCCATAAAGAGAAATGCCTTTGTCATAATTATGTCGCCAAATTCTTGGTAGTTTTAAACGTGGTTGGGGCCCTGTAGCCGGTTCAGCTGATCGATCGAATGTGGATGGAATTTTATCAATATCCATTTCACCCGCGACAGATTCTTTTGCCACATTTTCATTGATCATTTCTTCCTTGATTGGGAAGAGAATGGATCCTTTTGCCACCAGATCAACTTTTCCTTTCGGTACGAAACTGGTCATAACATAATGCTGGTTTTTAACATATTTTTCGTACACGTGTTTAATGTCGTCTACAATGACATCGAGTACTTTCTGCAGTTCTTCGGCAATTGCATCCGGAGAACCATAAAATTCATTATAGTGGGCAAGTTGAAATCCTTTTCCTAAAACAGAGGAAATTCCCTGATAGAAACCGGTTTCATATTTTGCTTTCAGGCGCTCCAAATCCTCAGCTGTGAAGCCATCACTTTCAAATCGGGTAAATGCTTCATGAACAGCTGATTCAACGTCTGTCAAGCTCGAAGTCGGAAATGCAGTTATAACAATATTAAATGTTCCGGCAATTTCCTGTGTACCGCTATAGGAATATAGATTTGGTGCTAGTTTTTTTTCTTCAACAATAACCTTATACAGAGGTGCCTTCTTTCCATCGGCTAAAAGTTGACTCAGTAGTTCAAGGGCAGATGCATCGACGTGCTTATGATCTACTGTCGGGAAAACCATGGTTAAACGTGGCGATCTGGCGAAGTTATCTTCGTGATATACTTTTTTGGTTTCAGTGAGCTGCACCGGCATGGGTTCAGGATCACCATTGTCGGGGCCGGATTTAATTTCACCAAAATATTTTTCAACCAGTTTTTTGACTTTACGTTTATTGATATCCCCGGCAATCACCATAGTAGCGTTATTGGGGCCGTACCATTTTTCGTAAAAATCACGTACATCCTTTAATGTTGCATTCTGAAGGTCCTCTAATTCTCCAATAGTTGTCCAATTGTAGGGGTGGTCATCCGGGTAAAGGTTTTTAATGATCAGATAATTGTTGTGGCCGTATGGACGGTTATCCACCCGTTGACGTTTTTCATTCTGGACAACTTCTTGCTGGTTTTCAAAAGAAGATTGTGTCACAGTAGAGAGAAGCCATCCCATACGGTCAGATTCCATCCACAGGACTGTCTCTAATGCATTTTTGGGTACAACTTCATAATATACCGTGCCATCCTTGTTGGTTCCACCATTGAGTGTACCACCAACATTTTGAATCTTTTTGAAGAATTGGTCCTGGCCAACGTGTTGAGATTCCTGGAACAGCATATGCTCAAATAGATGGGCAAATCCGGTCCTACCCGGAGTTTCGCGATTGGAACCAACGTGATATTGAATTGCGACACCAATGATGGGGTCTGATTTATCCTCGTGTAGAATGACGGTCAACCCATTATCCAATGAATATTTTTCATATTCAATAGTGAATGGTGTATTGGCTTGCAGATTACAACCAATTATAAAAATGGCTGTAAAAACTCTGATAATCAGTGATTTTTTAAACATAGAATTCTCCTATCACCAAAATGAATTGTGGTTAGTACAATAAACAGAATATCTGATTATTACATATCAACAAAAATTACACAAAATCGTTGTTCTAACATATGGATATTACATTTCATCTAGTCCTCCTCATCTTTATTAGAAAAAGAGTGAATCAGGTTGAGTAATAAAAAAGAATCATTTAAGCACTACCTACTATATATTTAAATTAATGGCTTTCAAACTAAAAGAATATTCATGACAGACGAACATAAAAGCTTAAACGAAATCATTCGCTTCAGGAGAGAGAAGCTGGAAGCACTAAAGGAAAGGGGTGTTAACCCTTATCCACATAATTACTATCCAACCCATACCAGCGGCGAAGCTCTTGCGAAATATGATGAATTAGAAGGTAAAGATGTCACCGTTGCCGGACGAA
>CAZIFK010000065.1:0-12905 GCA_964538995.1 uncultured bacterium | reverse complement strand
ATTTGAAATACGTTGAAGCGATCTCTAACCCGGAAATTCTGGAAATTTCAGAAGGCATCAGTGAAGAAGATCTCAAAATTAGAGTTTTATTAAAGAGAACTATCGACGAAATGGAATTGTCAGTGCGTAGTCACAATTGTCTTCAGGCTGCCGGTATCAAGTACATTTATGAATTAGTGAATAAAGAAGAAAATGTGATGCTTAAATACAAAAACTTTGGCAGAAAGTCTCTGACAGAGTTAGTAGAAAAACTGGATGAAATGGGCTTGAGCTTTGGTATGGATGTCGATAATTATTTGAAAGACCCTGCTTAAAATGGCTAAAAATAACAGACATCGTAAATTGGGTGTAAACCCATCCCATCGTCGAGCAATGCTTAACAATCTTGCAGAAAATCTTATTCGTCATAAACGAATTAAAACAACTGACTCTAGAGCAAAGGCACTTCGTGAATTTATTGAACCACTCATTACTAAAGCGAAAAAGGGTGATTTGAATTCAAGAAGAATGGTATTGAAAAGATTACATAAAGAATCCGTTCAAACTTTGTTTAATGAAATAGGTCCTACATTTGCAGATCGTCCGGGCGGATATACTCGAATCATCAAATTGGGTTTTCGTAAAAGTGATAGCGCCGCTGTCTCGTTGATAGAATTGGTTGGTTTTGAAGGCGGTGGAGAAAGTAAAGAAGTAAGTGATGCAAAAGCTGATTCCGAATAATTAATTTAAATAAATGCACGTTCAACACCGAAAAAGGGCAGTCATTATGGCTGTCCTTCTTTTTTTATCAATATCAAAAATTTATCCTGGATTTCGATCATTTAATGAGCGCTGCTTATGGGTGGTTCGCAACACTATGGCAGATAAACAGTCCATTGATCGAATGGTCACGTTTGCTGTAGAGAATGGCTTAAACAATTTATTAGTTCAAGTCCGCGGTCGCGGTGATGCATTCTATAATTCCAAATTAATCCCACGTAGTGAATTATTGGAAAATGCCTCTTTTGATCCGTTGTATTATGTAATTATGAAAGCGCATGCAAATGGGTTGAAAGTACATGCTTGGATGAACGTCTATTTAATTTGGTCCAAAATCCAAAATCCTAATTCAGAAAAGCATGTGTTTAATGTTAATCCGGAATGGATCGATAAAGATGGAAATGAGCCAACATCCATATTTACTAACAATAACAGCATGAGGGGAGAGGGGTATTATTTAGCTCCACACCATCCTGAAGTCAAACAACATTTATTATCCGTATTCCGAGAGATTACTGCATTATATGATATTGACGGATTGCATTTAGATTATGTGCGGTTTCATGATATTGACTATGGAAATAATTCGGAAGCAAAAGCAATTTTCTACCAAAGTTTATATAAACAAAGAAAACCAATATTTAAAAACGGGGAAAATGATTCAAACCAAGAGTGGAATAATTATCGCCGAGCGTCGATCACAGAATTAGTGAGGGATACAAAGCAAATGCTAATGGAAGTTCGGTCAGATTGCATACTTTCAGCCGCTGTGAAACCCAATCTTTTGTCAGCAAAAAATCGTTATTTACAAGAATGGGATGTGTGGCTGGCTGCCGGTTACATAGACTGGGTAATACCAATGAATTATACTCCCAATTTGAGAAAATTTGCTGATAACATAGATTTGATTTATGAAAATCTTCCGGAAAAATATCGAAATCGAATTATGATGGGAATTGCGCTATATAATCAATCCCCCCTGGATGCAGTTGATAAAATTTATTACTCAGAGATTACTCGTTTTAAAGGAATTTCATTATTTTCCTATAATGTAATAGTAGAACAGCCTAATTACTTCAAAGAATTTAAACGATCTTTAAAATATTGAAATCTTAACAATCCACGTATTGTTGTGATGTCATTCTCTTATAAATCACAAAATCATCAAAGTGTAATTATTTATAATTACAACTTCATTTTCTATTCGTTTTCCTTCCCAATTTATGATTGTCCGGAATTATAGGCTTTTTAATTGAATGACTAGATAATGGGTAAATAATGAAATATTTCTTCCATAGAAAAATGTCTACACCATTAACTTAATTACAATCTAAGCACGTCAGACCTTCTGCTCTCATTTGCCAAATATGTTCAACCATTCTGTAGTCGCGTGTCCGGGTAACGTTTCTAATATCATCAATAAAATACTTCAAAGTTTCATCCAGATAGATGGATTTATTATTGGGGATCAATAGAGTCAGTTCTATTTCTTGATTCTGGTAAGGATCATCAGCGGGAATAATCAAAAATTGATTCAACAATAGTTCTTCTTCATTGGAAATAAAATTATAGCTAATATTTTCGGCATACATTTTTGCATCTTTATAAGAACGCGCCATGGCGTGTTTCTGAATATGGAGATAAAAAAGAGAATCATTTGAACGGCGCACATCCAACTGAACAGATGAGATCAGTGTGTTGTTATCATTTTCAGAATCGATGATTTTCAGATCGCGGTCTTCCCAATAATAATCATCATGAGTTAGAAGCGCAACTTTTAATGTATCTGAATCAACCTCGAATAGTTCAACAATTTGATCTTTTCGGGCATCTTCAGAAAAAACGGATAAACTGTATAATCCGAAAACAATGATTGATATTAAACCTAAAATCCACAAGCTCGCCAGAGTTCCCTTGATATAGTTGGGTTGTTTGGCCATTCTGAATAGTAAGCGTAAACCAACGTAAATAATTTGGAAAATGGGAATACCCAAGAATAGAATTAAACCGAGTAGAACAAATATTTCAGGTAATGGAAATGTTTCAAAAACTGTTTTTAGAGTGTGTATAGGACCAGTAAAATCATGGTGGAAAATTCCAAATTTCCCTGAAAATAAAAGCAACAAAAAGGAGAAAGCAATTGTCACCAATAATCCCAAACTCAACAACCCAATTCCCAAGAGCGGTTTAAATACAAAACTGAGCGCTCTTGTAAGTTTTACTAATATCTGAAAAATAAACCGAACTGTTTTACCCAGCAATCTGAAAAAGGTTTTCAAAATATTTTCATCAACATTATTCTCAACCACATTCTCAAATTTTGATGTAAATGCTTTTCCAATGGTTTCGGCTGTAATGGGTTCACCTTTCATTTTAAGTTGATCGGATGTTGAATCCGCTTTAGGAGCAATAATCCAGAGAATCAAATACACAATAAGGCCAAAACCACCTAAAAATACACTAATTAAAAATCCAAGGCGAAACAGAACAGGGTCAATATTAAAATAAACACCCAACCCTCCACAGACACCACCAATAATTTTATCAGTTGGATGACGGTAAACGCGCCGTTTGACTTTTTCTTTTAAAGGTTGATCATTGGGAATATCATCAACTACATCTGAACCGTCATATTCTTCTGGTTGCCCCATAATTTTAATCACATTTTCTACATGGTCAGTCGATATGATCTGCACGTTTTTTTCCTGAAATATTTCAGCGATTCTGGCTTCAATGTCTGTAACAATTTCTTCCTTTCCTTCAGATTCAGAAAAATGGTCTTTAATGGATGATAGATATTTTTGAAGTAGGGTGAATGCATCTTCTTCTATGTGAAAAATGACTCCACCCAGATTGATCGTATTTGTTTTTTTCATAATGTTATGATTTTTTTGTGGTTAATCGAACAGCTTTGACCAATTCTCTCCACGTCTTATCTAATGCAGAAAGAAAAGTGATGCCATCTGATGTGATCGTATAATATTTTCTCGGTGGGCCCGATTTTGATTCCTCCCACCGATATGTAAGTAAACCAGAGTTTTTAAGTCGTGTAAGTAATGGATATAGAGTGCCTTCTACTACAATCAAGTTTGCTTTTTTTAATCGCAACAAAATGTCCGAAGGATAGGCCTCTCCGTTTTCAAAGATTGCCAGTATGCAATATTCAAGAACACCCTTGCGCATTTGTGCTTTTGTATTTTCAATTTTCATATTAATTAGTCTAAATGGTATTGCCAATATATGTATAATAACAGGTACTATGCTATGCATAATACATAAATAATTGTTTTCACCATTATTTATGTTAGATGTGCAACTATGGGTTTTACACAGGGATTGTTATTGTAATGAAAGTATATTTTATCAACGGTTCAGTATCATGTAAATTATTATCATAATTATGGAGAAATAATGTCCAGAACTATCCAAGCCCCGAAAGGAAATGAATTAACGTGTAAGAATTGGCAGATTGAAGCGCCATTCAGGATGATTCAGAATAATTTAGATCCGGATGTGGCTGAAAACCCTGATGAACTTGTTGTATATGGAGGGAAAGGAAAAGCAGCTCGGAATTGGGATTGTTACGATGCGATTTTGGATACATTAAAAAGACTTGAACCAGACGAAACATTATTGGTTCAATCTGGAAAACCGGTTGGTGTTATTCGAACTCATACCTCATCTCCGCGAGTATTGATTGCCAACTCAAATCTTGTTCCTGAATGGGCCAATTGGGAGCATTTCAACGAGTTGGATCGAAAAGGTCTTATGATGTACGGACAAATGACAGCCGGTTCATGGATTTATATTGGAACACAAGGTATTTTGCAAGGCACATACGAAACTTTTTCCGCAGCGGGTAAGCAACATTTTAATGATGATTTGACTGGGAAATTTATTTTAACTGCCGGTCTTGGAGGAATGGGTGGTGCTCAACCATTATCTGTAACGATGAATAATGGTGTCATTATTTGTATTGAAATTGATCCGTATCGTATCCAACGACGTTTGGAAACAAAATATCTTGACGTAGGAACAGAATCGTTGGATGATGCCCTTACGTTGGCCAGGGCTGCCGCAGTGAGAGGAGAACCGCTCTCTGTCGGATTATTAGGTAATGCTGCGGATATAGTACCAAAAATCGCCGAAATGGGCATTATTCCGGATTTTGTGACAGATCAAACTTCTGCCCATGATGAACTAGACGGCTATATACCCAATGGGATGGCTTTTGAGGAAGCATTAGAATTACGCAAATCCGATCCGGAGAAATATGTACAAGAAAGTTTTCGAGCTATGGCTGAACATTGCCGTGGTATTTTGAAACTTCAAGAAATGGGTGCTATTGTATTTGATTATGGAAATAACCTTCGTGGGCAAGCCAAAAAAGCCGGTGTGGAAAATGCCTTTGATTATCCCGGATTTGTTCCTGCTTATGTCCGCACATTGTTCTGTGACGGAAGGGGTCCTTTTCGCTGGGTAGCTTTATCAGGAAATCCAGAAGATATATTTAAAACTGATGAAAAAATATTAGAAATGTTTCCTGAAGATAACACGCTGACACGCTGGATTAAAATGGCACGGGAAAAAGTGCAGTTCCAAGGACTCCCATCGAGGATTTGCTGGCTGGATTATACGCAACGAGCCAAGTTTGGAGTGGAACTGAACCGCATGGTGGCCAATGGCAAACTATCAGCGCCAATAGTCATTGGGCGTGATCATTTGGATACAGGCTCAGTGGCATCACCCTATCGTGAAACTGAAGCCATGAAAGACGGTTCAGATGCTGTGGCTGACTGGCCATTATTAAATGCTTTGGCAAATGTTGCCAGCGGTTCTACGTGGGTATCTATTCATCAGGGTGGTGGTGTAGGCATGGGACTTGCTATTCACGCTGGACAGGTAATTTGCGCTGACGGTACTCCGGAAATGGAAGAGCGGATTCAACGAGTCCTGACGACTGATCCAGGAACAGGGATTTTTCGACATGCAGATGCAGGATATGAACAGGCTATTGTAAATGCAAAGAAATGGAATGTTGATATTCCGATGATTGAAGATTGAAGATTGATGATTGATGATTGATGATTCTAAAATAATAACTATAAAATTTGAATATGAACGAAGAAGAATTAAAGAAGAGAACAAAAGAATTTGCACATCGTTGTGTAAAATTATGTAAGTCACTACCAAATGCTGACCTCGGACGTCTTATAAAGGGGCAATTGTTACGATCTTCTACGTCAGTTGCTTCGAATTATCGTGCGACATGTGTTGCTCAATCCAAAAAGAGTTTTATCGCCAAAATAAGTATCGTTATTGAAGAAGCTGATGAATCACTATTTTGGCTTGAATTTATAATTGATGAAGTTTTGTTAAAAAAAGAACAAGTTCTTCCCTTAATGAACGAAGCTAACGAAATTGTTTCTATCTTTATCGCCTCGAGAAAAACTGCTAGCCGCAAATGAATAATCAAAAATCAACAATCAAGAATCAAAAATCATTTCTCGTAGAGAATATCGGTCAATTAACCACATTCAATCCCGAAACTAGTAAAGTTGAAACCATTACAAATACATCACTTTCCATCGAAAATGGATTCATCGTTGAAAGCTGTAGCGGTGGCGAAGTTATTGACTGCGGTGGCTTACTCGTCACGCCTGGTTTTGTTGATTCTCATACTCATCCCGTATTTTTAGATGGAAGGGAAGAAGAATTTTCCATGCGGCTAACCGGTGCTACTTATGAAGAAATTGCTGAAAAGGGTGGAGGTATAATTTCCAGTATTAATGGCGTACGAAATGCATCCAAAGATGAGTTGGTGGAGCATGTTACAAAACGGATGAATCGTTTTGTGAAATTGGGAACAACAACCGTTGAAGCAAAGTCCGGATATGGTTTAGATACAGAATCGGAATTGAAATCACTTCAAGTGTTACATGATGTAAATCAGATCCATGAAATTGACATAATTCCTACATTTATGGGTGCCCATGCATTTCCACCGGAATTTGCCAATGATTATGATGGCTATGTGGATTTGCTTTGTAATGAAATGATTCCGGAAGTTGCAAAACAGGGCATTGCAAAATACTGTGACGTTTTCTGTGAAAATGGATATTTCACTGTTGGTCAATCCAAACGGATATTAGAAACAGCAAAGGAACATGGCTTAACACCACGACTACACGCAGACGAGTTCGAGGATTCCGGAGCAGCTGAACTAGCAGCAGAAGTGGGTGCAGTTTCAGCAGATCACCTTATGGCTGTTAGCGATATAGGAATTCAAAAAATGGCAGAAAATGATGTCATTGCTACTTTACTTCCCGGAACGACGTTTTTCCTTGGTAAAAATACGTACGCTCCGGCAAAAACATTATTGGCAAATGATATTGAAGTAGCCTTGGCTACAGACTTCAATCCTGGAAGCTGCCATATTCAGTCCATGCCGTTTATCATTTCATTGGCGTGTATTCAATTGGGAATGACAATCGAACAGGCATTCGCCTCATCGACGTATTTTTCTGCAAAAGCATTGAATTTGGAAGATGAGGTTGGGGTAATCGCCATCGGCAGAAGGGCCGACCTCATTATTTGGGATGTTGAGAAACTGGTGGATATTCCTTACTCTGTGACAGATTTACCTATTAAAATGGTGATTAAGAATGGAAAACCAATTGACTCACGATGACGATCCGTGTAAACTTGCATCTGTTTTTAAGACATTATGATGACAAAAAGATTTAAACCAGTAATTATTACAATCCTGTTGCTCCTTAGTGCTGAAGGCCTTTTTGCTAATTATGCTTTCTACCGTACTGTGACCAATACATGCAAGTCCTACCGCATAACCGTCCAGGATGGGGAAATGTATTTCGGAAGAAGAGATGACAATGCGGATAAATTTTATCTTTCTGTCGATAGTAACAGAAATAACTTTGAAATGGCACTCATCGTCGGTTTTGTGTCTGTAGGTCAGGCAATTAAACATCAGCACTCTTTGGTTAAGAAAGGGTTAATTGAAAAATCTGCAGAACCTAGTACGGTTCACATAACAGTCTATGTACCCGTCACTCGGGATAAAATGATAATAACTGCCAGTGCCACCGCAGATCAAGTGGTGAAACTGGCGGACGGCGAGATTGATTCTGCCGAATTTATGCGTTTAATTAAAAATTCGATGGTAACACTATAGGAGGTCTTTATGGATCCATTTGGAATTGAATCAACCTTAATGAGCTACTTACGAGCTATTGGCTGGTCTATCACTGCAGCAATCGGCTTTTCCTTTGGCATTGGTTTAGCCATTAAGGTTTTTGATTGGCTCTCCACCGACATTGACGAATGGGAAGAGATTAAAAAAGGCAACATAGGTGTTGCATTGATCTTTGTTGCTCTTATCGTCATGGTGGGCTTACTCGTCTATAAAGTTATTTAAGACGATTTAAAACAAGGAGGTTTTTAACGGGGATTGGTCCGTCCAATTCCCGTTTTTTTATACTTGAAAGTCCTTTCCTCTGAAGGTTTTGAATTGTAATATCTTAAAAATAGTAATTGCAGTATTTATGTAAAATGTATAATATAACTATACATTAATAAGGAATATTTAATGAAAGCGACAATCGTTGATCTTCGATATAAGATGAAAGATGTCTTAGATGCCCTGGATAAAAATGAGGAAGTAACTATTCTTTATCACGGGAAAGTGAAAGGAACTATTTTACCTAATATTGGGAATTCAAATTTGGGCATTTCTACTCATCCAATTTTTGGGATGTATTCTGATAGTGAATTATCCGTTTTAGATGAATTGGAAAATTTACGTGGTGGCCGTTTTAATGCTGTTTGATACGGATATTATAATCTGGATACAAAGGGGAAATGAAAAAGCTGCACGTATGGTAGAAAAGGAAAATGAACGGTTCATATCCATTCAAACCTTTATGGAGTTACTTCAGGGTGCCAGAAATAAGTTGCATCATAAAGTGATTAAAGAGTTTGTTTCTGATTATGGGATTTCAGTATTACCCCTTTCAGAAAATATAGGTCATAGAGCTTTGATATATGTTGAAGAATATTCCTTATCCTCCAATATGCGAGCCGGAGATGCGATAATTGCCGCCACAGCGGTTGAGAATAATCTGACCTTGGCAACCAGCAATGTAAAGCATTTTAACCCGGTAAAAGAATTATCTCTAAAAGTATTTAAACCATAATACCACTCAACTATATGCAGTGGGTGCTGTTGAAATAAATTCTGTTAGAAAATCTATCAAAAGATCACTAACATTTGATAAGTTAGTACAAATAATATAATTCCCGTACCTACAATTGTATTCACAAAATTCACACCATCATTATCCAGCCATTTAAAGCCGTGAATGTGATCGGTATGCTTATCACAATGAATACGTTTTTCTGTCTCCTTATTGCATATAGCACAGCGAAACATGGCTTGAATACTTCCGCCTAAAATTGAATCCACAACACTTCCAACAAATCCAGCTAGTACAATTAAATGAATTGGAAAATCATTTAGCCAATTCAATCCAATTAAGGCAATAGTTCCAGCTCCTAAAACTGAACCTAGAAATCCTAAAAACGTCACACCGCCGGACGTCCCTTTTTCGACTGATTTAAAATTCAGAATATGACGAGGATTGCGTTTACTGAAGTATCCGATTTCCGTTGCCCATGTGTCTGCTGTTGCGGTGGCAATAGCCGCCAGGAATAATGCATAAGCATAGTTGAAGGGATAATAGAAATTTACAAGGGCGATGATCATGGGTACTCCACCGTTAGCGAATACTTGTACAACATCACGTCTCGCGTCTTTTTGGGTGGTTTCTGCTGACTTTTTCCCTATTTTTGATAGAATGGACGATAAAATGAAAAAAGCCAATATTGGAGTGATCCATTGCAATCCACCGGTACCAAAAATGAATATGCCCATAATAAAAGCTCCGGCTGTTCCTCCGGCGTTCAATGATTTCAATTTATATGCGATATAAAAGATAGCCGCTGAACCGAAAGTCCAGATTAACAATTCAGATAACGTTCCGTGTGCGTAATTGAAGAGAAAGATGTTATATGCAATAGCAGCTACGAGGGGAACTGTCAGATTATCTGACCCTTTACTGCAAGTTGCTTCTGCAAGAGTCGCTGCTATTCCAGTAAATGCTGCACAACCGATGAGCACTTCCAACGGTAAAAAGAAAGCAGCTCTAAAGAACCAAGCGAAGAAGTCCGTGCCTACATAAATAATCAATGTCGTGGATAGAAACATAGCAGCGCTGCCCTGAAGGGACTTTTCATCATTCCACAATCGAAATTTCAATGGATGTTTTTCATGCTCACCCACCAAAGATGCCAGTGTATCGGCAAGGGCCATGACGAGGATTGATAACACAAGAGTAATAGGCTTATCCCACCAAAACGCTGCTAGCAATAAAAAAGCAATGGGAAAGTAAACTGTACCGTAAGTGGTTCTTTCCGTGGCGTGCATACTCTTGAATAGGTTAGATTTTAGCGTGTAAACATTCACGACGATGAAGATCATTGCCAACGTCATGGGTTGGATATTCGATGTAAAAATAAAAGGACAGAGGGAAACCATGAGTCCGACGATGACATGAACTATTTTTCGGCTTGCTTCCGGGCTCCATTTTAATTTGGAGCGGAAAAATTCTGCAATGCCGATCAATATAAAGATGGCAATAAAAAATGAACCAAAGGTGATCCATTCATTATTGAATGGTTTGAAGAAAGGTAAATGCATGCTTAATATATTAAAATATTTCATAATATTATTGTAGAATTATCACCCCAATTTGAAATAAGAATATTCACTTAACTCAACAAGATAATGTCTAAAGAAAAGAAAATTGATTCCAAAGCTGTCGGTCTTGATATTGGACTTTTGGTCGGCCGGTTCTTTATGGATACAGAAGATCTGCACTACGGTTACTGGCCTGATGACAAAACGGCCACTGCACAGAATTTTGCGGAAGCACAAAGACGACATTCCCAACTCATCATTGATCATATTCCTGATAGTGTTAAACGAATACTGGATGTGGGTAGCGGTTCAGGAAACCTGGCAATGAAGCTGATGGATTTGGGTTATGAAGTGGATTGTGTTTTGCCCAGCGAATTCCTTGCGGAAAATATTCGAAATAAATTGGGAGATAAGGCTCATGTACATGTATGTGGATTTGAGGACTTAATCACAGAGCAGCAATACGATTTAATCTTATTCAGCGAAAGTTTTCAATACGTCAAGCTTGGTTTCTCTATCGATAAAATTGTGGAGATGCTTCCACGAGGAGGTTTCCTGTTGATTTGTGATTTTTTCAAAAAAGATGTGCCTGAGAAAAGTCCGCTGGGCGGGGGGCATAAATGGACAGCATTTGAAAAGAAAATGGCTTCCGTTCCTCTAGTAAAAATAACTGATATGGATATTACTGAGGAAACCGCTCCGACGAATGACTTATTGGATAAATTTGTAAGTCAAGTTCTTGGTCCAATTAAAGGCATGACAGGAGAATTTATAGAAAGTAATTATCCGAAATTGTCACGGTTTTTAAAATGGAAGTATAAGAAACGGTTAACGAAAATCAATAGAGTTTACTTCACCGGACAACTCACCGGTGAAAATTTCATAAAATTTAAAAGTTATCGTTTACTGTTGTATAAAAAATAACGGTATACTATTAACTGGCGATGGATAGTCGTAAGAAAAATTCACATCTGTTAAAACATATGTCCAAATTTCAAACCTTTTACTATCTCCCCTGTCATAGGGGAGAATGAAAGAGGGGTCTTTAAAAATGGATAGTCTCATGGTTTCATACAATTAATATCCGCTGGAGTAATAATAAGGAAATATTTTTAGGAGCATGATCTTTATAAAAATAAGCAGTCCTGGCCGCATTTGCCTCTTTGGTGAACATCAGGATTATTTAGGATTACCGGTGATTGCCATGGCGATTTCGCTTCGTTCCCATATTAAAGGAAAGAAAAGAAATGACAGAAGTGTCATCATTCGTAAACCGGATCTGGACGAAACTGAATCATTTTCGTTGGATGACCTGACTTACAACAAACAGAGGGATTATTTCAAAAGTGGGATCAATGTGTGTATGATGGAAGGGCTAAACTTTTCCAACGGATTTGAATGTGAAATAACCAGCGAAATTCCATTTCAAGCAGGAACCAGCAGTTCATCGGCAATTATTGTGAGTTGGATTCACTTTTTATCACAAATGGCCGATGATCCTCCGGAATGGGATCAACAAAAAATCGGAGAGTTAGCTTACCGGGCGGAAGCGAAAGAATTCAATGAACCCGGCGGTATGATGGACCAATATTCAACCGCCATGGGGAAGCTGATCTATTTGGAGTCGGAACCGGAAATATCCATTCGTTCTATAAAACCGAGACTGGGTACATTTGTTTTAGGGGACTCCTGCGAACCAAAAGATACTATTGGGATATTAAATCGTTGCCGGGATGCACGTTTGAAAATCATAACAAAACTCAAGGTGAATAATCCTGATTTTGATCTTCATTCTTGTGATATGGATTCCATTTCTACGGGGTTGAATGATGAAGAATTAAAACTGATGGAGGGAACAATCCGAAATCGTGATCTTTTGAAACAAGCTTTATCAGAATTAGAAAAAGATGAACCGAATCATGAAAAAATCGGTGATCTTTTAACAGAACATCATTCGGTTTTGCGTGATGTTCTGGAGGTGAGCACATCTAAAATTGAAGCAATGCTGGATGCAGCCAATACTGCGGGTGCTTTGGGTGGGAAAATTAATGGCTCCGGCGGCGGCGGATGCATGTTTGCCTATTCACCAAATGATCCTGAAAAAGTGGCTGCAGCGATTGAAAGGGCAGGTGGGAAAGCCTATATAATACATCCTAATGTAGGAACGAGAATAGAGTAATGATTGGCGCATGAAAAGTAGGCGGTTTCGAGACTCCTATCTTTCAAATTAAGATAAAGTTGAAACGGTCTTAAAACTTGACATTAGTAATATACCACCTATTTTGTATATACATTGTTGTAGCTGGCTATTTTTTGGCAATTCCGGAAACATTCGGACACCATTCCGGAAGTTCTTCGGACACCATTC
>CAZIFK010000064.1:0-12924 GCA_964538995.1 uncultured bacterium | reverse complement strand
TATCCTAAATACTTTAAAAACCCTCTATTTTTTCCTTGCTTTCATAGCAAGTAGGATAAGCTAACCTGCGTGGAAATAATGAGTTAGAAGATTGACTGACCAAAAGACAATTAAAATTACACAGAGCGAAAATCACGCTTCCAGCTTTCCACGTCAGGTTGAGCGGGGGTTATATTTTCCGGTTTATTAGATGTCAATTTTAGTATCAGCCACTTCTTTGATTTTATCCGCAATGCTTTCTTTGTATGATTTTCCAACAGAATCAAAAAGTTCTAAAATTTCAACAAAAGTATTTTCGCCGCCAAGGTAATCCCAAAACTGTTCACCAATCAAAAAATCTTCACCCTGTTTTAGCAAACCTTGCAAAGTAAATCTTTCGTATGGTTTGGGATGATAAGGATTATAAGGAAAAGCCAAAAACACTTTTACAACAGTCCTTTTTCTTGCGACCCATTCCAGAAGCTTTGACTTTGATTTTGTGAATACATCAATATTGGGCTTAACCGTTTTAATTTCAAAATATTGTTCAACACCATCCCGTTTCATATAAAAATCAGCAATGCGACCTTCTTTTTGAACACGACCATTTGAAGGATCTGCGTTTAGGATTTCTTGAGTTTCCAATTCTATATTTGATTCTCGTTCACCGTTTCTCAATTCTCGAATAATATTATCAATGACGGATTTCTGTTTTTTTGAAATGACACTTCCAATATCGTATTTTGTAAAGCATTCTTCACAGCTGTCATTCGCAATTATTTTTGACACATCTTCATAAATTGACATCCCCAATGTTGTTGCAAGAGAATGAATAAATGAATACGCAGCAACCTTTTCCCTGTCCTGCATTAACTTGACAAGGAATGGCATTGATGTGGATTCTCTGGCGTATCTACGAAGTTTTGCGTCTAATTTGGTAGAAAGTAAATCTGTTATTTGTTGTTTTTGGTTCTGTGATAAACTCAAATCAGACCCTTTTTTTCTTCATATAAAATATAGTTTCTTGATATGGATTATTACCCTGTTCTGTTCTTTTTGTTACTGCCCGGTGATGCTCTTTTACAATTTCTAATCCACTTTTCTCTGCTATAATGGGATAAAGGTTAAATCTATCATTTGCTACAATAAATATTTTTGCGTCATCTTTTAAAAATTGATTCATATTATTAAAAACGGCTGAAATTCCATTTACATAATTTTCTTTCGCTTTTATTGATTTGCCTAATTTTTTAGGACCAATTTCTTTCTCTTCGTTTCTTTTGATACCAAATAATTCATAAGCGTAAATATGTTGATCGTGATAATCAATTTGTCCAACATAAGGAGGAGAAGTGTAGATACCGTCAATTTTTCTATTTCCAATAGGTGAGTTATTCAATTTTTTTTGAAGATTTAATTTCGTCGAATCACCTTGTAGAACTGAAATTGTTTTATCCGAACGCAAATTATCAAATTGTGAAATTCTTCGAACTGTATCCATACTATAATTATGAATTTTCACTAAAAGTTGCTCAATCGGTTTACAATTCTTATTATGTTTTCTGCACCAATATTCTTTTCCCGGTTCAATTGGTGTTTTTGGAGTTGCTAAATCGTAATGGGGGATAAGTCGGCATGAACGGGTTGCGCGACTTAATAATACCGTAAGCAAATCTTGATATTCAAATTCTGCAATTAACCGTTTGTAATACATCATTTCAAAAAGAGTTCGTTCGGCAAACCAAGTTTTCAAATATTCACTTTCTACATCGGATAAAAGAGATTTTTTCAACTCATCCATTTTTTCTTCTGGAAAAAGTTGGATTTGCTTGGGATCTTGTGTCATTAAACGGTTGCTAAATTGGGTAAGTCTATTTTCGGCTTCTAAAACTTCATTTTTAAGTTTCTTTAAATCATAGATATCGGTTTTGACTTTTGCAATCCGGCAATTGAATTCAGAAATATCAACACCGACAGTATGCATTTTCAATTCATTCCCTTGAACTAGAGTTGTTCCCGAACCCATAAACGGGTCAAGAATTATGTTATCTTCTTCAAAGTATTTTGTGAGAAACCATTCAACCAATTGAGGAATAAATTTTCCTAAATAGGGGTGGAGACGATGAACATGTTTTGTTCGCTCTCTTTCGGGTATATTATAAAATCCAAGTTCGACATCTAATCCTTCATGATGATGATGTGAATTTCCTTGGTCAATGAGTTTAAGAAAAGATTTTAATTCCTTCAAAGAAACTCGGAGTTCACCGTTTTTGGCTTTTTGTTTAAGTTTTGTCCCGTCAGGTTTGTATTTGCCGATTCGTTTATAATCAATATAATAACGGATATTGTGAACAGTTTTTCCAACCGCTTCCGCTGCTTTTGAAATGGATATTAAGTCTGAATTACTCATAAATCTTTCATTTAACGTTCAAATACACTATCAAAAAATAACAAATCCAAATGAATTGGTGGATATCTTAATTGTCTAATTTGAAAATATCTTGCCGGAAATATAACGGAAAAACTCACCGCGCGGCAGACTTAATTCACCAAACTTTATTGAACCACAAATCTTCATAATTACATAATTCATAAAATCACGCAACCAAGTTTAGCCGTCCGGTGGAGTGGGTGTTGTAAAGCTCTTAAATGTATCTGTTAATTTAGACCATACGACTTTAAACCACGGTAACTCTTCTTCAGATTTGAATATGTATAATAAATTTAAACTGCAATCATCGGTTGTTTTCTTTATAAACAAATTCTCAATATTTGTCTTTAATGCTTTTTTAATTTTTTCTTCCGAATTATTTACATCCAAAAGCCAAGAAAAAATATTCCAATTTGCTTTTGTAGGTTCCATCGTAGATTTATTTATGAGACTTTCATATGAACCATCAGACATTAATATAAACCCTAAAATATTTTCTATATTATTTTTATAAATTCTGAAATGATTTAATGCGTTTTTGTTAGTTGTAAAAAATGTTTCATTAGAATGTTCACCATTTTCAGGAGTGGATAAAATTATTGTTTTATTTTCTTCAAAATATCCTATTAAACCATCGCCAATATGGCCTGCTATATATTGGGCACCCTTAACACCAACAAAAAGTAAAGTAGAAGCTAATTCATTTACTGAAAGATCCAAATCAAAAGCTTTTTCATTTAAACGACTAATAATTCCATCCAAAATTATTTTAGAAATTATTTTATCTTTCTTTTCAATTAAATCATCAAAATTATCACAAAGATAATCGGCAACAAATTGAGTAGATATTTCTGCACCAATTTCTGATTTACTACAAGAACCAGCCCCATCAGACAATGAAATAACTGTTACATTATTTAAAGTTTTTGTAAAAGTTCTGTCCTGACAAGGTGTATTGTTTTTTACATGTGATGAACCTTGAACAAATACACCTGCTATTCTACAATTAATGTTCAAATTTCTAAATCCGCCCAACCCTTGAGTCCTTCAGTATCAAGTTCAATTTTCTCACCTGGAATTGATTGAGAAACAACTGAAACACTTTGACTTAACCATTTAAAGAATTCTTTGAATTTCAAACCCTGTAATTTCATTGGGCTTCTTTTTGGTGAAAACCTTGCCAATACAGACATATCTGCACCTTCACCAATACCGATTGGGAAAATTGTTAATTTTCGGTTTTCAATTAAATCACAAGTTTGATTAACGGCAGTTTCAATGCTATCAGTAGGCTGTCCATCAGTCATCAGAATCATCCAAGGCTGAAAATAATCAACCCCGGCTTTTTGGTATTCTTTTTTTCTTTCATCTAATAAGTCAAGAGTCGTTTCAACACCTTCACCCATTGGTGTTCCACCATTTGCTGAAAAAATCGGAATTTGCTGATCTTCAAGGTTTCCAAAATCAATAACTTTATTTACTGTCCCCCCAAAAGTAACAACAGATATTTCTGCCGAATATCTTGTTATTTCATCTTTCAGAATTTCATTCATAAACATTGTTACACCTTCATTTAGTTCATTGATTGGTAAACCTTCCATTGAACTACTTGTGTCCAGAACTAAACATACTGGTATTCTTGCTGTTGGATTATCTGCAAGGTCTTGGTCATAAAGTATTAAATCAGTCATTTTTATTTCCTTTCTTTAAATTGTTGTTTAACTGCATCATCTACTTTTTTGAATTCTTTAGGAAAAATCTCATTATTTGTATAATCTTTTGACAAGTCATTTTTATATCTTTTCATTGTATCCAGCCATTGTTCTGGAGAATATCGTTTCCCCTTTTTAAAAACATTGTAAAATACTTCTTTTAAAAAATAAGGAAAATTTGACCAAATAATACGCCAAGGACCAACGGGTGCTTCAAATTTAAAATCATTTACAGATTTACCTTTCTCATCAGTAAATGTAAAAGGGTAAGGGAAATTCATTTTTTTTATATTTGCAGTGGGGCTTGTTCCCCCTTGATGTGAATATGGTGGTTTTCCCGGTAATAGTATCATAAAAAGTAAAGTTGCCAGAGCAAAACTTTCATTTTCGACAGTTCTTAAAAATGTTTTGAAATCCTTACCTTGAATTTCCGGTGCAGTAAAATTAACCTGCCCAACAGGGCATGGAAATTGTTCCACTTGATAGCTGTCAGTATCTACAAAAAATGTTTCAGAATATTGTGATAGCAATATATTCATCGGATTTATATCACCCATTATTATATTGTTTTTATGCAGTATTATAATTTTATGTAATATTCCAATGCAAACATTTACAAGATCAACTTTTTTCCAACTTGGTAAATGTTTCTTTAATAATTGGGGTAAAAAAACAGTTATTTGTAATTCTTTACCTTTAGCTTTATTCATTAAATAGCCAATAGGTTCTTTATTGATATTATAAACAATAGATTTTGGCCAGCAGATACGTGGATAAGAAATTTGATTTGCTGTCATTAATTTTAACTTTTGAATTCGTAACTCATCAACTTTTTCTTTTTTATATATCTTACATACTTCAGTTTCATTGACGGTGTAAATAATCCCTTCACCACCTCTTGCAATACTTTCCTTTAATCTTAAGTTCATACCCTGTTGTGTTATAACTATATCACCCGTCCTGGGAGTAATTGATGTTGCTAATAATTTAGATTTATTAATATCAATATTTTTCACTGATTTCTTAAATGGTTTTGATAAGGTCTGTTTTTTTGCGGTTGGTTTTTTGGGAATATGTGGTTTTCTTGTTTGTGCAGAAAATTCCCTAAAAGACCCTGCTTCTGTTATTTTTATTACTTTAATATCCTTGATTCTTCGTATTCCATTTTTATCAAATTCAGCAGAACGACTTTTATTTAAATCAAGTATATCTAATGCCAATCCAACATCTTGAGTAATTAAACACAATTTGTATTTTGTTCTGAATTTTGTAAAAATGACTTGAAAAAGGTTATCTACATAGCCATCATTTTTCCCCCCCCTTTTGATTGCGCATTTCATATTTTCAAGTTTCAAAAATATTGAAAAGCCTTTTCTTGCATTATATTTCGTTATCGGATCATTATTTTTTACCAACCCTTTTAGTTCATTTAAAACTTTAACAGGAACAATTATCCCATTATTATTATTTTCTAAATATTGGACAAAAGAACCTAATAAAAAAGCTTCTGCATAAGGATTCATTAAACTACAAGTGTCTATGAATATTTTATAATTTTTTGCAAGAAATGAAAGAGTATTCATTTAGTTCCGAAATTCTGTTAATAGAGCTTTACAACGAAATAGCTCTGCGGCGCCTACTCTTAATGTTCCTCTACAAATATCCATTTTGCGACCTCCAGACATCACTTTTTATGCTGCCTACTTTTGGCGTCCGTAGCAGCGTGTGTTAGCCTACATTTAAATTAATAATGCTATCGAAAACATTAAAACACATCTAATGATTTTTTTCCTTCTTTTTCCTGCTTCGCTTTCTTGTCGGCTTCATAACTATTACAAGATTCCAAATAGTAATTCCACCCATTACGGGAGACATAGAGTATTTCAACTAGTCCCGACGTTAAAGTAATGTCTGGAACTAGTAAAAAAACGATAACCTCTTTCATTTCCCATATGGCTACGCGGGAATCGACATAGGCATTTGTTCCAAGATAATACATTACCTCCATTGATTTGTAATTCGACGAAAATACAGTAGGACTAACACCTAATATTTTCGTTATTCCTTGTTCCATACCATTAAAAATATTTTTGTAATTACCTTTAGGAGGTTTTATTTTTTTTCGCAGTAAAAATAGTTGATAAGGACCATTATAAATGAAGTCTCTTGAGAAATATAGATCAATTTGGCTTATCTTATCCCAATTCTCATCAGTTAAAATATATTTTTGACTAACAGTAGAATTAAAGTTTGCACCTAATCCAGCTATTGAATATAATCCTCCGGAAAAATAATGTTCTATTCTTTCATAATATCTAACCGAATTAATCTCTATATTATCTTCTTGTTTCACAGAAGCACCTTCGACTATTTTCAAAACATCTTCAATATTCTTACCAAACGGAATTGTTTCGTAACTGAAATAAAATTGATCTTGGCAAAATATCATCGTAGTAATGACAATGATTGTAAAATATTTCATATTTTTCATTTCCCTTACTTTAGTGAAATATTAATTGCAATTAATATGATAGGCTAACATTGTCAATATGCGGAAACTTTTGCTTCATATCACCCTTATAGACTGGAAATATTGACCACCTATTACGATATTATGATTGGTTTCTGGAAATATGGTTGGTAATATTCCATGTATCATTATATGAGTAGTGTTAGTATAGCCGATTAACATATTACAAGGGTAAAGTTATGGAATTAGCAGACCAACCTCAACCAAAATTTATTCCTGACCGGAATTTGAAACTCATGGACCAGGTACGTCAAGTATTAAAGTATCATCATTATTCATACCGAACTGAACAAGCCTATAGCGGATGGATAGTGAGATTTATAAAATTCCACGGCGGCAATACTCACCCAAGCGAAATGGGTAAGTTGGAATTGGATTCATTCTTAAGCCATCTTGCCGTTAACGGTAAAGTATCTGCTGCTACACAGCGTCAGGCAATGAATGCCCTTATTTTTCTCTACCAACGAGTGCTTGATATTCAAATTGAGGGGCAAATTGAACCTGTTAAAGCCAAAAAACGTAAAGCGCTTCCGGTGGTAATGACCCAGGATGAAGTCCACGCTGTTTTGTCTGCAATGCACCGAAAACATAAGCTCATGGCAGGTCTATTATACGGTGGTGGGTTACGATTGATGGAATGTATCCGCTTGCGTATTAAGGATCTGGATTTTGCCCGGAATCAAATCTATATCAGGGGCGCCAAAGGAGGTAAGGATCGGTTAACATTGTTTCCACAATCCATAAAGGAGCAATTACGATCCCAGGTAGACCTGGTGAAGGTTTTACACGATGGAGATTTGGAACAGGGTTATGGCCAAACAATTATCCCGGATGCTCTGGATCGAAAATTTCCTTCAGCTGCCAGGGAGTTCATTTGGCAATTTATTTTTCCTTCGAGGAAACTAAGTCAGGATCCTCGATCCGGAGTTTTCAGGCGTCACCACGTATTTGAATCCGGGTTGCAGAAAGCTGTTCGAAAAGCGGTATTGCAGTCGGGAATAAACAAACGGATTAGCTGCCACACTTTTCGCCATAGTTTCGCCACTCATTTACTAGAGAATGGTATCAATATTAGAATCGTTCAAGAATTGATGGGACACGCCAACGTGAAAACAACTGAAATATATACACACGTGATGGAAAGGGATTTGAATAAACTTCAAAGTCCTTTGGATGTATTAATGGATATAAGACCGTAAAATCAGGAAGTCATACTGGCAGAGTGAATGAAATGAATTTTTAGTCAAAAAATCTATATAATCCGTAACTGGCAAAAGAGAGCATAATAGCTGCTACTACATCTGCCATGGGTGGAACGGCCGGAAAACCGAAATTCTAGACGATAACGCCTGTAAGCCAAATAAAATACGTTCGCATAGAGCGGCGAAATTAATAAAAAATAATTTTAAAAAACATTAAACAACTGTCATTCTGATCGAACTTTGTGAGAGAAGAATCTCAAGTGTACGCTTATCAATTTATACTTGAGATACCCCGACCTACGGTACGAGACTGTAAGCTTCATCCCGACATTGTTCATGTCGGGAATTCAGTATGACATATGTTATTTTGTTTCCTTCCGGTCTGGATTAAATGAAAATATATTATGTTTATAAAATAATGTGTAACCAATTGAAATCTTTTTCATCTAATAGTAAACAATGATAGAAAGGAATTATTTATGAATCAAAATACAACACAAGTAACCGATGCAAATTGGACGCAGGAAATTCAGGATTACAAAGGCGTAGCGCTTTTGGATATTTGGGCGCCTTGGTGTGCACCCTGTCGGATGATTGGTCCCATCATTGAAGAGCTGGCTGATGAGTATGCAGGGAAAGCAAAAATTGGTAAATTAAATGCAGATGAAAACCAAAAACCGGCTGAACTTGGTGTGTCCGGCATTCCGACTATGATCATATTTAAAGATGGGCAGGAAGTAGATCGAATCGTTGGTATGGTTCCGAAAGACACATTGGTTGAAAAAATTAATTACTTTATGGCTAACTAACATTTGGAACAAACTGAAATAGAATTAATCCAGCAGGCAAAATCCGGCGATAAAAAAGCGTTGGCTGTACTGGTTAAGCAACATTCTGCAAATATTTATAATGTGGGGTTGCGGCTTATGCAAAATGAGACAGAAGCCGAAGATGTGCTGCAGGAGACGTTCCTGACCATGGTCCGGAAACTGGATACATTTACGGGAAAGTCTGCCTTATCCACTTGGCTGTATCGTATCGCTACGAATATCGCTTTGGGCAAAATCCGTGATAAGCAAAAACGGAAAGCAGATGTGGAATTAGATGCGCTGGATTTTGAACCCTTAACCGGTAATCAGATTTTGTCATGGCCGGAAGAAGTGGACCAATTATGGAAAAATCAATCCATCCAAACCTGCATGAAAACAGCACTGGAGGAATTACCCGAATCTTACAGAAGTGTATTTGTTATGAGAGACCTGGAGGGTTTGTCGGTAAAAGAAACAGCAAAATTGCTGGATTTAAGTGAATCGAATGTAAAAGTAAAACTCATGAGGGCCAGGCTGTTCCTGCGGGATAATATGGCAAAAAATCTACATTGCATTGAGGCAAATGCATGAGAAAACATGTCCAAAAACACGATGATGAAATTATTAAATTGGTACAAAAACAATTGGGTAAAGATGTGAATGCAGAAATGATTGAAAAAGTGGCTCTACATATGAAAGAATGCCCTGATTGCCATATCTATGTAGATAGTGTTCATCAAACCATCAACTTGATAAAAAATATTGACGCCCACAGTTCACTCCCAACAGATATAAAGAAGCGATTATTTAAATCTTTAAAATTAGGAAAAAATTAATGAAAATAATCATTATTACAATTATCGGATTACTGGGTGTGTATGTTTTCAATTCATCAAATGGAAAAAAATACATCACTCCCTCCATTGAATCAGCAATAGGAGTGGAACTCTATGGGAAAAAGGATGTTGTATTCGTGGATGTAAGAACGGTAGCTGAACATCGGGCAAAAGCAATTCCCGATACACCGGTTATCCCTGTACAGGAGTTAGAATCCCGTATCGATGAATTGAAAATGTTTAAGGATAAAAAGATTGTTGTTTACTGCCGTAGCGGAAACCGTTCAGTAGCAGGAACGGATATTTTAGTCAAACACGGATTTGATGCTGTTAATCTTTTAGGAGGTATGATCCAGTGGAAAGGACCGGTTACTTCCGGTGAATAAATGTTTGCTATTTGTTGCTATTGGCGCCGGCATTGGATATGTTTATTATGCATTAATTGGCTGCACAAATGGATGTGCAATCACAGGGTCACCGTTGAACAGCACAATGTATGGAGCATTGATTGGCTTTGTATGGGGCTGGCCAGCAAAAAAAGAGAAGGAAAAGTAAATATTATGAATTATGGTTACCAAAGAATCATTGAAAAATCATTTGATGAAGTAGATGCAGACATCAGAAATGCATTGCAGGATCAGGGTTTTGGCGTGTTGACCGAAATCGTGGTTGATGAAACCTTTAAGAAAAAATTAAATGAAGATTTTCGTCGTTATAAAATCCTTGGCGCCTGCCATCCTCCAACGGCATTTAAAGCGTTATCTTCTGAATTGGAAATCGGATTATTGCTTCCTTGCAATGTCACCATTTGGGAGAACGAGGATGGAACAGTTACATTATCAGCTATCAACGCTGTGAAAATGTTTTCTGTCACCGGACGGGATGATTTAGATGAATTGGCGGGTCAGGTGAATGACTGGCTAAAAGCGGCTGTGGATGCAGTATGAATGATGTATTAACCGCTATTATTATTTTAGGTGGATGGTATTTTATCAACCGTGTACTACTACCCAAAATGGGCGTACCTACCTGACATAATCCGTATCCTCAGGTTGAGAAAAAAACAGTTTATGATGAACAGACGGAAAAAAATGAAAGTGAGCTATAAAAATGCCCATGTATGATTACACATGCAATTCCTGCGGACAACAGTATGACGAACTTGTTTCGTATTCCACTCCGGATTCAGAAATGGAATGCCCGAATTGTAAAGAAAAGAATTCTAAACGAATGTTGTCAGCACCATGTATTTCCACTAATGGAAATGCCGTTTCAACTCAAAGACCATGCGGTGCTCCACCCGGGTATTCATGAGCAAATTAAACCTGTGGTCACAGGAAATATAAGCAACGTTCACGCACATTTTAGATGTGTATTATAAAATCCACTGAACATTCGCACTCAACGCATTAGACTCTTTAACTACTAGTGTATTGCTATTTACTAAAACTCTACTTGCTGTAACAACGAGTCATCAATATGACTTATACTCTGCCATTCCCGCTTTCACTAATGCATCACTGATATTTGTGTAATTACCTTTTTTATCCTGAAGCCAGATTTCACCTATATAACGTCCATATTTCCCTTTTTTATCCTTAATCGTCTCCAGAATAATGGGTTGATCCAGAATACGCTTTCGCAGGTAATCCCTGGATATTAATCCCTTTGGTCTTTCTTTTTTTCGAAGCTCAGGAGCATTAATACGGCTTAGGCGGATTTTTTCTCCCCGTGTCCAGATGTTGAGGCCCAGGTCAATATCTACAGTGCATGTATCTCCATCGTAGACGGAAACCACGTGGGCATTGTAGCAATAGAGTTGTGGGTTTTTCATTGCTATCTCCTTATGTATATTTCTCTTTTTTGTATATGGATTTGTTCTATTGATCGACTAGTTTGATTGCTGTTATTTGTGCATAGTTAACGAAATATTGAACCCCGACAGGGTTCTTCTTGTATTTTGTAAGTTTTGTTACAGACATGTAACCCCGACGGGGTTTGTATTGGTATTCATTGTATGTTTTAATTTGTATCATTAGTTATCCGGATTTACGGTTTTTTCCGATTCCGTAGGAATCAAATGTATCTAGCATTCAATTCAAGAAAAAAACCAACGCCGTAGGTGTTGTATATCAATGTATCAATACCTCTTTAAATATGGTTTAAAACAGCTGATCTGTAGAATATCGCCTTGTATATCTAATAAATATGGATATGAGTGATTAAAAATCATAGCTCTGTCTTCAACAGTGACTTATACCCCAACCAAAGGGGTAAAGCAGTAGCTGTAATATTGATTATCAAAATGCTTATCATAATAAGCACAAGATTAATCATCTTTGATCCCTCCTCCAAAAGCGTCACAATCCAGACTAGGCCACCTGCCATGATACCAACGTAAAAAAGACTTATTACAACTGTAATAATTCCTCCAGCACTTGAGCTGATTCTCATGGGATTCCTTTCGTGGAATTGCGGATAAACAGCCCCAAGACCCAAAGCGATGCTGATGAGTGACAGGCTCATTAATATAAGGAAACCGGTTGTGATCAACGTGAAGGACAAACTCTGACTCAAATAGTAGTTACTCACAAATGCCACAACTTCTGTAATAGTGAAAAATAAAACAAAAGAGAGCCAGAATTTTTCTTTGAACAATTTTGATAAATTCATTGGAGCAGCTTTCAGTATCCAAAGACTCTTTCCTTCCAAACTGATGAGCGGATAAACAAACCGGGAAGTCAGCGCAGCAAGTATAAATCCACTGAATCCAAAGTTCATCATATAGATTGCTCGTTGCCAGAATGGGGAGAGGAGAGTAAATCGGATATCCGCCCGGGAGAGGTTGATCAGGTAAACTCCGATGAAAAAACTCAGGAGTAAAAACTGCACCCATTGTTGAGGTGTCCTCGCAAACTGAAGGATATCCTTCACAACTAGACCTCTCATTTGTGGAGTGAGCCACCTCATCCAATTAAATAACTTGTGAATACTAGAAAGATTGTTTGACAAATTTTTTGGTGTAAATCCTCTTTTCTGTCGCCCTGTCCCTTCCATTAATTGAAAGGTAGTGTGATAATTTCGCCGTCCTATGAAACCTGAAACTTCAATCCCCACTAACCCGGTTGACAAGAAAAGACCTCCGTAAAAAAATAAATCATTCCACCGATGTTGAGACAGAGAAACAAAAAGTTCACTCATCCAGTAACTCGGAATTACCGGGAACGGTATCCGTGAAAGATTGGTGAGATACCGGTTGATCAGCTTGAAACTTGCCATATCTCCGGTTAAAAGTGTATCCTGCTGGCTGTATTTAAAATAAATCCAAATAGTCGCTATAAAAATCATCCCTAAAATCATTAATACTGAGCGCATTCGGAACCATCGAGTCAGTCGTATAACAAACATCAAAAGGATGAGACTGA
>CAZIFK010000063.1:1288-13618 GCA_964538995.1 uncultured bacterium | reverse complement strand
ATCGATAGTTGGAAGGAACGATTGATCACTATTCTGGTTTTACCATTAATGAGCTGCAGTGCCCGGTTGCCTGTGTACACACTGATGATTGGTGCATTCATACCGGAGACGAAACTGTTAGGATTTATAAATTTGCAGGGTTTGACTTTGGTCGTGATGTATTTTTTGGGCACAGCGACAGCATTTATTCTGGCAAAGATATTCAGTGTGTTTATTAAAACGAAAGGGAAATCTTCCTTTGTGATGGAACTTCCACCATACCGGACACCATTGTGGCGATCTGTTTTCAGGATTGTATTTAACCGGGGTAAAGTCTTTATTGTCAATGCCGGAAAAATTATAATGTCCATTTCTATTATTTTGTGGTTTCTGGCATCATATCCATCAAATGACGAAGCATCATTTAATAATAATTCGATTCAGCAGAGTTATGCCGGAAAAATAGGTCATGCTATTGAACCTATAATCGAGCCATTGGGCTTTGACTGGAAATTGGGTATCGGTTTAATTACATCATTTGCTGCAAGGGAAGTGTTGGTTAGCACTATGGCAACGATTTATAATGTGGAATCTGAGGGTGATGGTGTTGTGGAATTGAAAGTAGCAATGCAAAACGATATCAACCCGAAAACAGGTAAACCGCTTTATACACCTTTGGTAGCTCTATCTCTCATGGTCTTTTTTGTATTCGCAGCGCAATGCATGGCTACTTTCGCCATTGTGCGTAATGAAACTAATTCATGGAAATGGCCCCTGTTAATGATTGTGTATATGAATATACTGGCATATGGTTCATCATTATTGGTCTATCAGGGCGGAAAGATACTGGGGTTTGGTTGATGGTAATAGGTGAACGGTGGAGTGCCTGCCCGCCGGAGGTACGCAGGCGGGGTAACTGGTGAGTAGTATTGATATTCAAACAATTATTGCAATAGCCATTTTAGCTGGAGCACTTCTTTATGCATTCGTTCGCTTCAGGAAAAACTGGAAGCAAGGTGATACCGATCCTAAATGTGATAATTGTGATATAAAGAATATTGCTCAAAGCTTAAAGTTGAAAGACAAAAGCTAACATCTTCCATCTCCCGTCTTCCATGCTACATCTCTCCTCTTCCATCACAACTCTTTTTTCATTTTGAAGCTTCCCCTGGATGTAACTCCATTATCAACAAAACCAAATTCCTTATATATTTGTTTTGCCGTGTCATTTTTCGGAGAAACATGAAGGGTGATGTAATTTAACTTTGATTCTTTTACAAAATGTTCTGCGTGGGATAAAAGCATTTTAGCGAATCCCTGTTGTCGATGTTCCCGATCAACAAATAAATGGAAGAAGTGGGCATGTTGTTTTTCCGGAGCCACTGACACACTTATATAAGCTACAATCCACTTTTCTTTAACAGCAACGTAGGTTGTGATATTTTCATTTTTATAAGACAAAGAGCACCATTTGCGAAAATCGAATGGATAATACATGCGCGGATCGGTAAATTGCAAATCTTTCGGATTTTTAAACCAGTTTTGCAAACAGACCTGTAAAATTTTACGGTCACGAGAATTAGAATATGAAACTGTTTTTATAGTAACTTTCATACGTGGAAGTTCAGTAGGTTTTATTAAATATTCATACATTTTAATCAATGAAAGAGATAACACAAATATCATCCTTCAAGGAAGGAGCCTCAATTCAGGGGTTCTTCCTTTGCGTGGAAAAGCATCTTCGCCATACGCGCAATGGAGATTTATATCTTGATCTGGTTCTCCGTGACAACACGGGAACAGTTCATGCCAAAATCTGGGATAAAGTAGACGAACTAAATGACAAATTTTCATCTGGCGTTCCCATTGCCGTTAAGGGAAATGTGGAATCATTTCAAGAGCGTCATCAATTAGTTATTACGAAGATTAATAAGGCATCAGTTCAGTATTATGGTCGTTATGGTTATGACCCGGCTTTAGTGGTACCCGCATCTTCGAATGATCCTAAAATAATGTGGAAAGATATTGTAGATATTATTAAAAACATTAAAAATCCATTTTTAAAGAAACTGGTATCATCCATTTACAAAGAACATAAAGAAAAAATATTAATTCATCCGGCATCCGTTGTTATGCACCATAATTATCGATCCGGATTTTTGGAACATGTTCTTTCCATGTCCAAGATTGCCAATCAACTATCCGGATTATACGATGTGGATCGTGACCTTGTTTTAACAGGAGTGCTTCTCCATGATATCGGTAAATTGGATGAGATATCTGAAGATATGGACGCAGAGTATACCGATTCCGGAAATTTCATCGGCCACATTGTGCTCGGACGGGATATGGTTCAAACTGCGGCAAGGAAAATAAAAAAATTCCCGAAAGAATTATTACAAAAATTGGAACATATTATTTTATCCCACCAAGGTCGATTTGAATGGCAAAGTCCAAAACAGCCGGCTTTCCCTGAAGCGATGCTGGTACACATGATTGACAACATGGATGCCAAAATGAACCTCATGAAATTGGCAGTCGAAGAAGATCAAAACGAAAGAAAATGGACGGACAAAAAGAATATCTTCCGCACACCTTTATACAAGGGTCCGGATGAATCTAAATAAATTGGTGCGAGCGTCTATTTTTACTGCACTGGCTATCGGTGCCGGATTTGCACTCCTCATGATCCCCAATATAGAACTCATTTCAGTAATTGTTTTTTTAGCAGGAATGCACTTAGGTACTTCATGGGGACTGGTTATTGGTAGTACAGCAGAAATGATTTTTTCCGGCCTGAACCCCATGGGTTCCGGTTTGATATTTCCACCATTGTTCATTTCTCAAATCCTGGGTATGGCGTTTATAGGTTTTTGTGGCGGGTTGCTACGCCATTTTTTTCTTAAAAAAGATTTTACCGCTTCAAACATAATTTCCCTTGGTGCGGTCGGATTCATATTAACATTTATTTTTGATTCTTTAACAACGTTGAGTTATCCTATCAGTGCCGGGTTTGATCTTTCCAGAACTATAGGTTTATATATTTCAGGAATCGGCTTTACCTTATTGCATCAGGTGTCCAACGCAGTTGTATTTGCAGTAGGTGTTCCACGTGTTACAAAATATTTAGTAAAATGATTTCAAAAATATATTCTACTCTTTGGACGGCATTAACCGGGTTAATGCGATGGTTGATAAGATCAATCCATTTCGAAAGGAGATCACTAATTGGATATGAATATTTTTTAAGTATATTATTTATTACCACCGCTTTGTTAAGTCAAAATATTATTGAACGACCTTATGATTGGAGCGGGCAATATGGATCATCAACAATAA
Source organism: uncultured bacterium (assembly GCA_964538995.1). Lineage (GTDB taxonomy): Bacteria > Fidelibacterota > Marinisomatia > Marinisomatales > TCS55 > JADFRD01. The sequence continues at coordinate 10,300 of CAZIFK010000063.1, read as the reverse complement.
ATAGTAGATTATTTTGGAATTCAGATTGGACTTCCGGGCCGCTTTTATTTGATGGGACCTATACGTTTTATCCCAAACGGTATGGTGATCACATTACATCCCATTTTGCAATATCGACATCAAATCTATTTCCACAAACCAGTCACCAAATTCAAGATTCATCATTTTCAACATCATCTTTTGATTACAAACAAGGAGACTATAATTACGATCAATTAACCTTGGATATTGATAATACTAAACCGAAAAGATATATTGGTTTACATGGATTCAAACGCAGCTATGCCGGTAGGAATGGACAGTTTTTCCATCCACATGGTATGATGGTTCCACTACAGCAATCGTATATATTGGAATATGTTTCTGAAAAGAGTGGCTGGATGCTGGATGCCGCTGCCGCCAGGCTTGTAACAGAATCAGGGATACAGGATACATCCGATTTTAATGGATTATTTGAAGATGATATATTTACAGCAGGTGTTCTTACAAAATCACCGGAAGATAAACTTCAATGGACATCCCATTTAGCGCTTTTTCAGCAATGGCGTCGGGTTGATGTATCATGGTATCCAAACAGGAAAAGTCAATATCTCAACCGAAGCTACTGGCATAACCAACTGGACGGATTCGAAATTGAAGAGTTTGATATATCATTTGGGCTAGACTTAAATACCCAATCTGTTACAAAGTCGGATACAGTTCACAGACAGACAAACTGGGCCATATCTTATGCAAAAGTAAAATGGAATAGAATCAATATATTTTATGGTGGTACATATTTCGATAATAGCGGATCTTCCAGGTATCTCTCTGCGGAATATGCAAAATCATGGAAAGTTTTTTCTGTCAATGCGAAGTATTCTGATCAATTTAAGCCAACCCATTTTCGCATTTGGGAAGCGAATCAAAATGACATGATTGAAAGATTTATTTTAGGAGATTTTTCGGCAAATGCTGAATTCAAAAATGCAAAGACAGGATTAAACTATTATAATGGTATCAGTGAAATAAACGGTATTCGTAAAGGTCATTTCTCCACTTTTGAATTATATGGACAATTTATTTTTTTTAAATACATGTCATTCAAAGGTTCATATTCATTCCAGAAAGGGAATTATTACTTATCCGATGGAATTGGCAATAGAGTATATTTTCAACTCAATTTTGAAAAAGACCGATTTTTTAACCGCTTTGATTTAAATGCAAAATTTTATGGTGAAGGATTATTGAACAGAAAAGGTACTGACTTATTATCGCCATTGGATGGGATACCAATTGAACCGATTCGATCTTCCATAAGTCTACCCGATATTTGGCTTCTTCATTTTGATGTTTCTGCCACCATCTCTACTATGACTATCACATGGTCAGTGCGAAATATTTTCCAGGCGATTGAGCCAACTGCGTTGCAAATGTTTCCTGATAAGGAAACGGGAGATTTTCTAGTCCAGTATAATTCGACATTTCCTCCCATGGGTCGACTGGTTATGTTTAGCATTCACTGGACGTTTAAAGATTAAAAAAATCTGCTGTAAACCTCTTAATCATGCAGGACACACCCTGCATAAGAATAAAAGAGTTTTGATGATTTGATCTGATACGTGTAAAGAATTATATAATTAACCACCCCACCGTCTCCTCCTTGAACAAGAAGGAGAGAAAATAATTCTTTCAATACATTTTCCAAAAAAGAAATGAAAATGAAAGCAAAATTTATCCGAGGAAAAAATCCCTCCTTTTGGTTAGGAGGGATTGCAGGGTGGTAAAGATTAGTTTTAACCACATTTGAACGGATTAAATTTCTATTTGTTATAAACAGCAAAATCGGTTGGGATGGCTCCTACTTCAAATGTATGCAAGACATTTCCTTCCAGATCGGTTACTATCACTTGATCCGGAGCTAGGTAATCATCCGTAACACCAAAGAAAATTCTCTCACCAGAAACGACCACCGAATACACTCCACTGAAATCACCTTTTACACTATTGTTATCTACACTTAAATCACTGTTTAGAGGTGCTATTCCTATAGTTGTCGCTCTAAAAACACTGCCATCAATTTCTACAAGGTCGGATCCATAATTAGAAGACATTCCGTAATCATTGGTTTGAATTGTTCCTGAGGATAATTCTATTGTACTCGTACCTGAATATGAATTCCAGTTTAGATCAAAGTAAGTACTAGCAACAAACAACTTATTGTCTGATATTAATAATCGCCCCGGTCCCGAAACGACATCAAACGTTTCTGTCACTGTGCCAGAAGCAGCATCAATTTTCACTATATCATCATTGGTTGACCAGTCGCTGTTCATGGGAACGGATACATAGAGATCAGCACCATCATAAACAATATCTTCTGGCATGCCGTTGATACTGATGGTATCCGAAATAGAGTTTGAATTGAGATCAATGACCAGGATACCGCTATACCATGTTGTGATGTATCCCTTATCATTGCTAAAGGCCATGAAGCGCGGACTGGAATAAGCTACATCAATGCTTGCAGTATGGAGAAGCTCATCACCAAGGCCAATAACTTCGATCGTATGGCTGTTATTATTTACAATATATAGTTGATCGTTGTTGATGTACATGGAATTGGCCACATCGCCAAGGCTGACGTCCGTCAGTGATTCATATACATTCGCATTTATTTCTGCAGCTTCATCGTCAAGATCTACTGACCAGAGCGACGCATTTGCCGATCCGTAATTACCTTCACATAAAATGAATAGATTGCCTGTCCGCACCTCTTCTTTTGCTTTTTCATCTTCACATCCGATGATTAAAATAATCCACAGAATGAATGTATGTTTTAGTACTGATTTCATGATTTCTCCTTTGGGTGTATGTTGAGTGTTAAGTTGAATGCTCTTCCCGGTTCGGGGTATCCAAGTACAGTTTGATATTGCTTATCAAATATATTTTCGATTGAAAACGTAGATGTAATTATTTGGCTGAAAATCGATTGTTTAAAAGAAATAAATGCTGATGAGTAAATATAATACGGTAGAATTTCATCTTCAGGGAAATCATACATGGCTATCCGCTCACCAGTATAATGCCCTGATAGGGTAATGGATATGCGTTTAAAATCTTTACTTAAAGAAATAAATCCACTGTAGTCCGGGGCATATCGTAAAGAATTATTACGATTATAATCCCGAGTCCAGAGTCGGGTTATATGCCCATTAAAATCCAAAAAGGGAAGCAATAATTGTGTAGATAAAGTCAAACTAGTGCGATCAGTAAAGGCTATATTTTCCGCTATCCAATAATTATCTCCGGGAACCCATTGAATCAAGTCTGTACTTTTTATATGGCGTGTTGTTAAATCAAATTTTGATTTTTCTGACTGCCATGAATTAATGATCATGACTTTAATTGCCTGTTCTGGCTGTAAATGTTCGTTTCCCCCCGGAATCCAGTACATATCATTAAATGAAGGAGCCCGTAATGAAGTCCCAACTGAAATAATGTGTTTCAAATGGATGGATTGCTGCCAGGTCAAGTCAGTACTGTAGTTAAAACCCCGATGTGTATTGCCTATTTTGTCAAAGCGAATAGCAGAACGCAATAAGACAGAGTTACGGTTCCAATCTGCAGCAATTAAACCGGAAACATTGTCTCTCTTTTGATGGTCAGTTTCAGTACTGGTAATTCCCTCTTGAGAATATTCTCCCTGTGTATTTACTGAAATAGACGGAGAGATTTTCAGTTTAGCGGAAATATGAAGTTGATTTGAATAAACTGTATGTCGACTGTCGATAGCGTAGTCAGGATCAATATAGCTTTCATCGCTATTGCGTTTACTGATACGGCCTTTTAGAAATCCGTTCGATAAAAGATATGAACCGGAAATAGACATTAGCATCAATTCATCGTTTCGTGATGCATTTAAACTTGGTGAATACATTAAACCTGCAACCCCTCTATTTTGCTTTGAGTAGAGAAGAGATCCTGTCAAATTGAATCGGGGATGAATTAAACCTGAAAAAGATAAAGTCCCGTAATCTTTATGAAGATGATTATTCTCTCTTATGCTTTTTTCTCCCCGCCATTGTACTTCGTAATTATCTTCTGCCTTTAATTGTCCAAGGGAAGCATGAGCATTAATCTTGGATATATGAAAACCTTTCTGGGCTATCCAGGAATTTCTACCCCAATTACCGAAACTGGTAGTAAATGATGCAGTATTACCTGCATTTTTTAAATATATAATTCCATCTGTTGTACCAGAGCCGTAAAACAAGCTGGGCTGATGGGCCATAGAAGCAGATGAAATTAATTGTCCGGGAAGTTGAGAGATATCTGTTCCACCATTTTGCGGGTTTGTTAAATCAATACCTTCATAAATAATTTTTGTATGTGAACCAGAACCACCATCAATACTGACAGTCGCATTTCCAGCTAAACCGCCATAACTACGAATTTGAACACCGGGTAATTGTCTGAGTTTTGATTCAATTTCACCACTTACTTTTTGGTCAAAATCGTAGTGTCTAGAAAATGAATTGATCAAAGGTTTGTTTTTATTAAATACAACTGGATCCATTAGAATAGGATCAATTTTTAAAAATAATGTAATGGGAGAATTATTCTTTACTATCAGTGTGGAATGTTCATAACCGTAACGTTTAAAAATCAGAGAATCTTGTAGGGTACATTCAATAGTAAAATGACCAAACTCATCGCTCATTTCCCATTGACCACTTGATTTATTTTGAATTATGACAAAAGAAATGAAAGTCGAATTGTTATCAACAACATTCCCTCGAATTGGAAATGCATTCAATAAAGAAATAAAATTGAGTAGAATTAAAAAAATCTTATGCACAAAAAACCCCGTTATTGAACGGGGTCATGAGCACGAAATGATGATATTTTGTATTTTTTCGTTTCATGACTCTTATCCCGAAAGTCTATGGTTAAACATGGTGACCAGGTTTCCTGACTTACGCCTAAACAGAGTATTTCCGCCTTCTCATCCGCCGATTGGCGGACAATGGCTTCGTGGAAATTCCTAAGCGGTTACAGTAGCGGGAACTGTGCCCGGATTTCACGGGCTTCCCTGATACATCCAATGTAAATGAACGTCAGATTTTAATATAAACTATGAATTGATTCAAAGATCAATTATCCTCAAAATGTTATATTGGGATTATGGAAGATCACTGAATAAATTTGCCGTTGAATTTTGAGTAATAAAACACATGTATTATTTTGTTATTAATGTTTCTGTCATGAATGTTTATAAAGAGCCGTCATTCAATTCTGCGGTAATGACTCAGGCTCTTATGGGCGAATCATGCCCAATTATTGGACAGTCTGAAAATTGGTATAACATTAAACAATGGGATGGCTACGAAGGTTGGGTTAATGGATTCTATGGTATTATACAGAAGGAAAAATATGCTTCAAATTCTACTTTTTATGAATCTCATGGTGTTGTATATAATGAAAAAAATGTTCCTATTCGTGCTATAAATTTTGGCGGACAATTATCTGTTATTGAGAATGAACATAATTACACCGTGACACTTCCTGATGGTCAACAAGGAATGATCAAGAATGGGTTAAAGATGGATTCATTGACTCCTTCCCGAGATTCAATTGTTAATTTGGCAAAGTCATTTTTAGGAATACCTTATCAGTGGGGCGGAATATCAACACAAGGATTTGATTGCTCCGGGTTTGTGCAAACTGTTTTTAAAGCTCATGGGATAGAATTACCGCGGGACTCCCATCAGCAAGCTGACCATTTACAAAATGACATTGAGTTAGAGAATATTCAAAAAGGGGATATGTTATTTTTTGCTGAAGGAAATCAAATCAGTCATGTAGCAATTAGTTTAGGCAGCGCTAATTTAATAAATGCGAGAGGTTGGGTTCGAATTGAGAGTATAAGTGAAAAAGATGCACATTTTAGTAAAAAGCTTTATGATCTATTTGTAAAAGCTTTTTCTATCGAAGAAGTATTAAACTCCTGACCGTGTTTCATACATCAAAAAACGGTTTACCATTAAATAAAGCAGTTCTCGTGCTCAATATGAATTATGCTCCTTTAATGATTTGCACTGCCAGGAGAGCTATTTGCTTAAAATATCTTGAAAAAGTAGACATTGTTGAAACATACCAAGAAGAAATTCATTCGCCATCCGTAACTGAAAAGTTACCCAGCATTGTTAAACTGAAAGATTTTGTCCGTTATAATAGCATGGATGTAGTATTAAGTCGAAAAAATATCATGCTTCGCGATAAACATACATGTCAATACTGCGGATTTAAATCAACTACCTTAACCATCGATCATATTATTCCAAGAAAACATGGAGGTTTGGATAATTGGGATAATTTGGTTGCAGCTTGTCAAAATTGTAATATTAAAAAAGGAAATAGATCACCTGAAGAAATCAATATGTCATTGAGACGATTACCGAGGAAACCTAATCGTATTCACTATTTTCAGCAATTCATTAACCATGATCAAGCCTCATGGCGACCCTATTTATTTTTGGAGTCATTTTGAAACGAGTCTTAAGCGGGATTCAACCCTCCGGTCAGCTTCATTTAGGAAACTATTTTGGCATGATGAAGCGGATGATCCATTACCAGGAAGAAAACGATTTGTTTTGTTTCATAGTGGATTATCATGCGATGACAACTATCCATGACGGTAATAGATTACGAGATAATACCTTGAATGCGGCTATGGATTTTCTTGCATTAGGAATGGACTCGGAGAAATCCACATTCTGGATTCAAAGTGATGTTCCGCAAGTCACCGAACTGACTTGGATTTTATCAAATGTTGTTAGTGTAGGGCTAATGGAAAGAGGAACGTCGTACAAGGATAAACTGGCAAAAGGTCTGAAAGCGAATATGGGTTTATTTTCATATCCAATACTTATGGCAGCGGATATTTTATTATTTGGCAGCGAAGTCGTTCCTGTTGGAAAAGACCAAAAACAACATGTAGAAATGACACGTGACATTGCCATTCGATTTAATAAAACATTCGGTAATATATTTACTATTCCTGAGCTTGAAATTGACAAAGGAAGTCAACTCGTCCCGGGAATTGATGGTCAGAAGATGAGCAAATCATATAATAATTCAATACCAATTTTTGATGATGAAAATACAATCAGGAAAAAAGTCATGTCTATCATGACGGATTCATCAAAAGTAGATGAGGGAAAAAACACCGATTCTCCGTTATTCAAAATATACAGTTTATTTTTAAATGAAGAAGAAATATTGGAACTGAAAGAGAGATTTACAACTCCGGGAACCGGCTATGGAGACATAAAAAAATCACTATTCTTACAAATCATGGATCATTTTCGGCCATTCAGAGAAAAAAGAACTTACTTGGAAAACCACAAAGATTCTGTTTATGAATCACTTCAGATTGGCGCTGAAAAAGCGTCAACGGTTGCAGAAAAATATTTAAATCAGGCCAGAAACGCAACGGGGTTAAACTACAGGGTATGACTTACCGGGTTCATTTAGAAAATTTTGAAGGCCCACTGGATCTACTATTGTATTTTATCCGGAGAGATGAGATTGATATCTATGATATTCCCATTGCAGAGATAACGCATGAATTCGTTGATGCGGTTGAGAAGATGAAACAATTGAATATCGGTGTGGCTGGTGAGTTCATCGTCATGGCTTCAACGCTTATGCGAATAAAATCGAAAATGCTGATACCTCGCCCGGAGTTTGATGAAGACGATGAGATGATTGATCCAAGAAGAGAATTGATTGATCAGCTATTGGAATATTCACGGTTTAAGGAAGCATCAGAATCATTAAATGCATTTGCAGAAAATCGCAGCCACATATTTTCCGCCGGTAAAACAATGTCTGTTTCTGAAGCACCTGATGAAGTAAATATTATTCTAAAAAATGTGACTCTCTATGATATTGCTAAATCATTTAAAATGGCCATGGACAACAAGCCGGTCATTCAATCCTATGAATTACAAAGAGAAACCATTCATTTGGATAATCAAAAAGAATTGGTAATAAAATCCTTTGATGGAGATGGTCGTTTGCGATTTTCTACTTTATTAAATCAATTGCATACAAAGATCGAAATAGTGGTAACATTTTTAGCGATCCTGGAATTGATTCGCTTGCACCAAATTACTGTTGTACAGAATGAAATATTTGGCGAACTTGAAATTCAACTCCTAACTGCAAAAGCGTAATTTGAATAAAAACGAACAACTAAAAATAATCGAGGCACTTCTTTTTGCGTCATCTGAACCATTAACTCAATCAAGGGTCAACCTGGTATTTATTGATGATGCACCATATTTAAGTGATTTAATTCCCCTATTATCAGAGCAATTCGAAAAAGAACAACGCCCTTTGGAAATCCAAGAGGTTGCTGGTGGTTATCAAATGACCACTAAACCTGAATTTGAAACATGGGTCAGAAGAGTATTAAATAAATCGGGCAAACTTTCTCTTTCGCAGGCAGCATTAGAAACTCTGGCGATCATAGCCTATAAGCAACCTGTCAGCCGATTTGAAATTGAATCTATTCGTGGCGTAGATAGCAGCGGCGTTCTTAAAACAATTTTAGACCGCGGCTTAATCAAAATAAAAGGACGAGATGAAGGTCCCGGACGTCCGTTGCTTTATGCCACGACTGAAATGTTTTTGGAACATTTTGGATTAAACAGAATTTCTGATATGCCAAAGCTCAAGGAAATCAATGAACTCACTGAAAGCGATGGCGAAACCCAACTCGAAGCATTTGTTCATACACCCGCTCATCAAACATCTGAAATAGACCAACCCGCAGATACTCCCACAGCATGAAGCGTGATTACGCTTCAGCATGCGAATAAAATATTATGCGTTTAAATAAATTTCTGGCTAAAGCCGGTATTGCATCACGACGGGAATCTGATAAGCTAATTCAAGAAGCAACGACTATTGTGAATGGTATCCTCCAGACGGATCCGGCATTTGATGTTTCCCCAGAGGATG
>CAZIFK010000063.1:0-1188 GCA_964538995.1 uncultured bacterium | reverse complement strand
ATTGTGAATGGTATCCTCCAGACGGATCCGGCATTTGATGTTTCCCCAGAGGATGAAATCATCTTCAATGGCAGACGTATAACAATTGATCAACAAATTTCAGTTATTGCCTTAAATAAACCAAAAGGATATATTACAACTGCGAGCGATCCTAAGGACAGGAAAACAGTGAAAGAATTAGTTCCTCAAAAACCCAGATTATTCACGATAGGTCGTTTGGATCGTAATACAACAGGACTATTATTATTCACAAATGATGGCGATTTAGCACAAGAATTGATGCTACCGAAGAATAAGGTTCCAAGGATATATGATGTGGAAATAGATCAGTCATTAAACCAAACGGAAATAACAAAAATAGATAAAGGTATTTATATAGGTTGGGGGCAAAAGGGAAAAGCGAAAATCATAAAGCAGAATCCTCGAAAAAAAAGTACAGTCGTTAGACTTATGTTACAGCAAGGAAAGAATAGAGAAATCAGAAGAATTATGAAAACATTGAACAGAAAAATATTTTCTCTGCATCGAATAAGTTACGGCCCAGTTGAAGTAAAAGGTCTTTCTTTTGGACAATGGCGAGCATTATCAAAAGAGGAGATTAATGAGTTGCAAAAAACGGTAAAAAAGTCATCATTATACTCATAGCTTTACATTTTGGTTTTATTCATTAAAAAAAGTAAATTTATCGGCTTTTTGAGAAGGTAAAATAATGATTATCGCGATTGATGGACCAGCCGCTACTGGCAAGAGCACTACAGCCAAAGGCGTTGCACAACAACTTGGATTTATATATCTGGATACAGGTGCAATGTACAGGTGTGTTACACTTGCTGTTTTGAATGAAGGGGTTAATATAAAAAACTCCGATCAACTGAAAGATCTGCTTTCTAAAATCGATATTGATATAAAAATGGAAGATGGATCCTATGAGATATTTTTAAACAGCAAAGATGTCTCAGTTGAAATTCGATCACCGGAAGTGACGCGTAATGTGAGTGCTGTAAGTGCTGTAAAAGAGGTTCGACAAGCGATGGTACGTAATCAACGTTTAATTGCATCAAAAACAGATTGCGTGATGGAAGGAAGAGATATTGGTACTGTTGTTTTCCCGAATGCAGAGTTCAAGTTTTTTTTGATAGCTGATTCATATGTTCGAGCCGAAAGACGACTAAAAGACTTGCAAGCCAT